>JAUZRN010000022.1 GCA_030950375.1 Rhodothermus sp.
AAGATGATCTTTCTAATGCGGGCTACATCGCCTGTTTGTAGTCTGAGGAAATAGACGCCACCGGGAAGGTGCCGGGCGTCAAAGCGTGTGGTATAGGTGCCGGCGCGCTTCCATGCATCTTCCAGACGGGCCACAACTTGCCCTAAAACATTGTACACGGCCAGGCGCACAAAGCCGTCCGTGGGGAGTTCATATCGAATGGTGGTGGTGGTGCGAAAGGGATTCGGGTAGTTGGGATGTATTGTCAGTTTATCTGCTATCGTGCCTGGAGAAACGTCGATAACTTCTACAGGAAGCGCATTTGCGGTGTACCACAGGCCCCCTCCGGCCGTTCCGACAAAAAGTCGGGTCGAATCAGTCGGGTGCCACTGGAGGAAGGTAACGAAGGTGTGCTGAAGTGTACCGGTAATATTGGTCCAGGTCCGTCCCCCGTCTACACTCCGGTAGATTCCGGGTTGCAGCGTGTCGATCCATACGGCATACCATGAGATGGAAGCGGCCGCGAGGATGTCAGGGTTGTGCGGTGAAATGGCAACATCAGCAATTCTGGGCTGCGAGAAAATCCGCGTCCAGGTCATGCCGCCGTCTGTGGATCGAAACAGCCCCCCTTCGAAGCTCCAGTCAAAATTGTCGGTTGCCGCAATGTAGATCCGGTTGTGCGGATCGATTCGTATGCTCAAGACATCGTAGTCGGGAAAGCCCGTAAGCTTTGTCCAGCTATTGCCTCCATCGGTTGATCGGTACACTCCGCCTCCTTGGCCCAGCGTGTTTAATCCCAGATAGAGCTCCTGGGGATTGTTGGGATTCAGGGCAATTTTCCAGGCGTAGGCCGCATCGGCCCCAAGGCCGTTGTTGATGGGAAACCAGCTAACACCACTGTTGGTGGACTTATACACCCCATGGTGATAGACCGCACAATACAAGGTGCGATTTCCCGGTGTACCCGATATGGGATCAAGCACGAGATCGGGATGACCCTCCGGCAGGCCATTTACGATCGCCTCCCAGGTGTTTCCACCATCGGTACTCCGCCACAATCGTCCCATTGAGAAGCCGGTTGCAAACATCATCCCGCCCCCCTCATATCGGCTGATATAGAGGTGGTCTGGGTTTTGGGGATCCAGTACGATATCCTTGACGGCATCATAGCCACCATAAGGGTCCTGTACAGGATCCATTGGCATAAAGCTTACGCCTCCATCTGTCGACTTGAAGAGGCCCATATCATCATAGCCTACATAGAGCACCTCGGGCTGATGTGGAGCGAAGGCCATGTCTTCGGTCCACATCATTTCAAGCCCGTTGCCCCTCCAGGCATTCCCCACACGACGGGTGTAGACCTGAGACCAGCTTTTGCCTGCATCGGTGGTTTTGAGCAGCCAATCCTTGCCCCAGTAGAGCACCGAGGTGTCCGAGGGAGCCATCGCCAGCGCAAAAGCAAAGCGTTCATCGAAAAAACCGGGGTTTATCCAGCCCCAGGTTATGGATGTGTCAATTCGTGTCCATGTATCGCCTCCGTTGGTGGTTTTATAGATGCCCATCTCCAGGTAAGCTCCAAGTGACTCATCGGGATATCCCAGAGCAGTCCCTATATACAGGATATTTGGTTGAATCGGATTAATAACAAACTCACGATAAAAATAGAAAAGTTCTTCGTACATGGATTGATATACAGGTAGATTCCCTGTTATATCTTTCCATCTCGACGCACCATCTGTACTACGAAAAATACCTCCCTGGAAAGATGCTGGGTTCCCTGGGGTACCATGAGTTACCAGTGTAAGGAAGAGAATCGGTTGTCCCTGGTTGATGACTCCTTTGAGGCGCCATACTTCTTTGTGGGGCAGTCCTGTATTGCGGGCAGACCAGCTGTTTCCATGATCTGTGCTCTTAAAAACGCCATCACTGGTTCCTACGTAAAGTATGCGATTGCCAACCGGACTGGTTGGATCGATATAGATGTCATAAACAATAGTAGTGTCTGCCATAGGTACAGGAAGTGCGCTCCATGTGGCACCTCCATTTGTTGTTCGATGTAATCCTCCTCCTTCAGTGCCTACAAAAATCGTATAAGGATCTGATGGATCAATGGCTACCGAATATACCGAAATAAAATCCACTTCATTATAGAATGTATCCGGAAACGCAAGCAACCAGATACGGCCACCATTGGTTGTTTTGAAAAGTCCGATACTTGTGGCAATGTACAGGGTATTGTAGGTGGAGTCATTCAGGTCAAATTTAATTTGTCGGATATTATATACATCCGGCGTCCATGGCCCTGTTGCCAGATTATTGTTAACAAAGGTCCAGGTTGCGCCGCCATCGGTCGTTTTCCACAGGCCTTCAATATCGCCGCCGGCATAGACGATATCAGGATTGCTTGGATGAATGGCCAGGGCATACACGCGGCTTCCCCCTCCGGGGCCTGTAGGGGACCAGAGGACGTCTTGAGCGCCCGAAAAGCCCTGAAGTAGTTCATGATCCGATGTCGTCGCCAGCCGCATGCGAGGCTGGGCAAGGCCTGGGCTTTCAAAGTGCAACAGGATCAGGATCAGGATCAGGTAGCATGCAGGGGAATGTTTCTGTCGGACGATGCGTGCTGGTTCAAGGTGAATAGACGTTGCATGCCTCTGAGGTGAGATGGCCTGTAGATCAGTGCAAAAAGAAAACAGGTCTCCATCTGTCTGGCAAACGCGTCGATACGCCATAGCCGCACAGTAGCAGACTGCAGGGAGACAGATCCATCGACGTGTGGCTATCCTGACAGCTTTGAACGGCGCACGCTTATGTGCTTCAAAGCGACCACATCAGAAAACGCCACACAACTGAACGTAACAAACGTATTTTGGAGGAGTTATGCAATGTATTTCTGACGCAAACCTGGAAGTAGTTATGGAGCATGGGGGGTGCGGGCTGCCTGTACGGCATCAATGAGCGCCGGTAGGATTTCGCCAGCTTTTCCCAGCAACAGCGTATCCACCTCGTTTGCAATGGCGCTGGGTTGGAGATTGATTTCTGCTACGTAGGCGCCGGCTCGCTTTGCTTCAAGGGGTAGTCCAGCGGCGGGGTAGACCACAGCACTGGTGCCGATACTCAGGAACACTTCGGCCCGCTCGCAGGCGGCGTAGGCCTCAGTCAGCGCTTCTTCGGGCAGCATTTCGCCAAACCACACCACATCGGGGCGAATCAGACCGCCACAGGTCGGGCAACGGGCGGGTTTGCCTTCGGCTGCAGCCTCCAGGTCCACCTCTTCGGCGGGGCGGCCGCAATCGATGCAGTAGCTGCGTAGCAGGTTGCCGTGCAGCTCCACGACACGTTGGCTGCCGGCTCGTCGATGTAGGTTATCGACGTTCTGTGTGATGAGCGTGAAGTCAGGTACCATGCGTTCCAGTTCAACCAGGGCGTAGTGGCCTGGATTGGGCGCTACCTCTCGCACGAGCTTGCGTCGGTAGGCATACCAGCGTTGCACGAGGTCGGGGTTACGCAGGAAGGCCTCTACGTTGGCCAGTTCTTCCGGACGAAATTGCTCCCAGAGGCCGCCGGGGTCGCGGAAGGTGGGCACGCCGCTTTCGGCACTGATGCCCGCGCCGGTCAGCACGGCTACCGATCGGGCGCGCGCGAGGCGCGTGATTAGCTCCGGCGGAAAAGCAAAAGAGGGATTACTCATGGCGACCTTGTATGGATTGGGTGGTTGCGTCGACGTCTGCCTGAGTTGGAGGGTTGGTGCGGAGGCTCAGTTCCAACCGTTCGATCAGCGTACGGGTGACAGTCAGCACCTGATGGTTGAAGTCGGGAGGAAAGGTACGGCCGGCGAACTTGGCCAGGTCGGCTGTTTCGAGCACCTGGCGGATGGTCTTGGCCAATCCGGCTACATGCCGGGAAGGGTGTGCGGCAAGGCGTCCGGTGAGTTCGCGGGTGGTCAGATGGCGGGCGGGTAGGTTCAGACGCGCTTCCAGATAGCCGCGTAGCACGTCGGCCAGAGCCACGTAGAAAGGTTTGGGAGGAAGCTGGTAGGCCAATGGCTCCAGGGTGGCCAGCTGTTCCAGCGCCGTGCGATAGGGGTTGGAGCGTGGTGCCGGAGGTGGTGGGGTGGAAGCGATCGGTTGTCGCTGCCGACGCAGCCAGAGGTAGGCGGCCAGTCCGATCAGGAGCGCCAGAAGGGCAGCTCCTGCCACCCAGGGCCATCGAGCGGCCGGAAATTCCACGATAGGCGCCAGGTCGCGTATGTTCGAGGCATCCGGTGGTACGAGCGAACGGACGGCCACTTGAAGCGGCGGGGTGGTGAGCGTGTGCCGTTCGGTTTCGGTATAGAGGACCAGCGGCAGGGGCGGCACACGGGCCGAATCGAGCGCAAACGTGGTGACCGTGTACACGATGCTATCGCGCAGACGGCCTGCATCGAGTGGGCGGCTGTAGCGAAAAGGACCGTCGACCACGTACAGATCGCCCAGCAGGCTATCGGTGGGTACTTCCAGCCGAGCTGCTGCTGGCCGTTCGACGAGGAGGGTCAGCGTAAAGCGCTCGCCGATGGATACCGTGTCGGCCGACAGGAAGGCCTTCGGCTGCGCTTGTCCGTGGGCCGACACGGTAAAGCTTATGATCAGCAGGAGGCACAGCAGAGGGATCATCGGCGGCGTCGGTTGCGACGGTGAAAAAATGCCAGCAACGGTTCCACATAGTCAGCGTCGGTGCGCAGGCGTACGTGGTCGATCTGCAAGTGGCGCAAGCGGGCTTCCAGTGCGACTTGCTGCTGATGGGCGCGTGCCGCCAGCCAGCGGCGCACGCGGACGCTGCGGGTATCGAGCCAGAGACGTTGGCCGGTCTCTGCATCGATCAGCGCAACAAGCCCCACGTCGGGCCAGGTCTGTTCGACCGGGTCCTGCAGCTGGATGGCCACCACATCGTGGCGTCGGGCCAGCGCCCGCAGGGGACGCTCAAAGTCCGGCATATCCAGAAAGTCACTCAGGATCAGGATAATCGCGCGGCGACGCTGCACCCGGATCAAGTAGTCGAGCGCCACGCGCAGGTCCGTGCGGGCCGATCGGGGACGGCAGGCGTACAGATCGCGCACGAGACGAAGTACATGCCGACGGCCTTTGCGGGGAGGGACAAAGCCTTCGATCTGGTCCGAAAACAACAGCAAGCCCACACGGTCATGGTTACGCAGGGCGCTGAAGCCAAGCACCGCGCAGATTTCAGCGGCCAGTTCGCGTTTGGTCCGTCCGCGTACGCCAAATTCCTGCGAGCCTGATACATCGACTACCAGCAGCAACGTCTGCTCGCGCTCTTCCTCGAAGAGCTTCACGTAGGGGGTGCCCATCCGGGCGGAGACGTTCCAGTCGATCGTGCGCACGTCGTCGCCGATCTGGTAGGGCCGCACTTCCGCAAACGTGATGCCCTGCCCTTTAAAGGCCGTGTGATATTCGCCCCCGAACAGGCTATCCACCAGTCCACGGGTGCGGACCTCCAGCCGACGGATTTTCTGAAACAGCTCGCGGGGAATCATTCGAGACGCCAGACGCCTGTTTGCCTACGGCAACGCTCCGTCCGCTATCCTGTTCACAGACAGCTGAACATTATCTGGGCCGAACGTCTGCCTGAGAGACAGCAGTGTGCACGGGATGGCGGGTATCAGGTACGTTGCGGGAATCTATATGATCGGTAGGTCTGCGAATATAGCAGCATGCGCGCAGGAGGTGCTGAGGCGATCACGACGATTTCCCTGGGGCCGGGCGTATATCAGCGGGTGATTGCCACTCCGGAAGAAGTGTGTGGCACGAAAATTTTTCTGGTTGCCTCTCCTGAAGCACATCAGTGGGTTGCATGCAGTGCCTGAAGGAACGCGTGGGCGATAGCTTCAAGGCGATGGACTGCTTCCAGCTCACTCCGCCAGGCTTCGGGAAAGGCAGACCAGCCATGACGGGCCCCCAGCAGGGATCCGACCATGGCTCCTACCGTATCGGCATCGCCGCCAACGTTAATAGCTGATAGCAGCGTTGCTTCCAGTAAGTCGGGGTTACGGGCGAACATGGCCACGGCGAAAGGCCAGCTCTCATCGGCATGAGGGCCGGTGCCGTGGCAGAGGTCCTGTAGGTCCAAGGGAAAGTCGCATAGGTGGTCGGTCAGCCGTTGCAGACGGCTGGAGCAGGCGGCCGTGGCATCACCCCATTCGGTTTCGGCCAACCGGACCATCTTGAGGAGGCGGTTCCAGAAGGCCCGGGGATCAAAGGAGTCCGGTGAGGTGCGTAGCACTTCGGCCACGGCAAAGGCCTGGCCAAAGCCCGCCACCAGGGCGACAGGATGGCGGTGGGTGAGGCCGAGCACGTTGAAGATAAATGACAGCGCCTGTGCAACGGGGACGTCGTACACGGCCCACCAGATGCCCAGCGGAGCCGCGCGCATGGCAGCACCGTTGGAGGGATGCGTTGCGTCGCCCGCTTCGGTCCAGGGGATGCCCTGCGTCAGGCGCTCAATGGCGGTTCGGCTGGTAGCGCCCCATCGCCGGGCTCGAGGCAGCAATGCCACGTAGGCATCGGCCAGACGTTTGGTCAGGGTCGTATCGGAGCGATCGGGCTGATCGGTCGTGCGCAGCCATTCGGTCAGTGCTTCCGTGAGGGCAAATGTAAACTGCGTGTCGTCGGTCCACTGGCCGGCTGCCAGATCACGGCGATGCCGGTCCGGTTCGTACTGCTTGATGCCTTTGTAATAGGTGCGTACGTTCGTGTGGCTGAGCCCTTCGACAGGCATGCCGAGCGCATCGCCTACGGCCGTGCCCAGCAGGGCCCCGAGCATTCGGTCTGCGGTCATTTCTTTGGGGGATTTTCGTTTATCGTCCCGTATCTTTAAACGATGCAGAGGAAAGTACAAATCATCTGCTTGGATGAAGACCTGGTTACGTGGGTTCTGGGCGATCTTCGAAAAGGATATTAAGCTGGAACTGCGGGCTCGTTATTCGATCAACATGCTGTTGCTGTTTGCACTGGGGGCGCTGGTGGTGATGGCGTTTGCGGTGGGACCTACGCCGCTGAGCGCGCGCGTGCAGGCAGCCTTGCTGTGGACCGTGTTGCTATTTGCGGCAGCCGTGGGTCTGGGGCGGGCTTTCATCAGCGAGGAAGAGCGGGGGACCATATTATTGCTCCAGCTCAATCTGCGGCCGGGTGCGGTCTATGCGGGTAAGCTGCTGGTGAACTTTGTGCTGCTGCTGGCGCTGAACCTCGTGGCCGTGGGGGCGTTTGCCGTGTTGCTACGGGTGCAGGTGGCCTGGCCCGGACTGCTGGCCGTGACGCTGCTGCTGGGATCGATCGGACTGGCAGGTGCTACAACGCTGCTGAGTGCGTTGATTGCACGGGCAGCCGGTGGGCGGGGGGCGCTGTTGCCTGTGCTGCTGTTTCCCGTGTTGATCCCCTTGCTGTTGGCAGCTGTCGAGGCCACGCGTAGTGCCCTGTTGGTGGCGGAAGGCTGGACCACAGCGGCTGACGAGCTCCTGACGCTTACCGGCTTCGGGGGAGCCGTCATTACGGCGGCTGTATTGTTGTTCGAGTACATCTGGCTGGACTGAGCCATGGCTGAAACGGCGGGAATCTTAAATCTGCGGCGCTATCGACAGCTTCGAAATGCCGTGATTGCTTGGCTGACGCTTGTTGTACTGGGCGCCTTTCTGCTGCGTATCCCGCGTATTCACATTCTGGAGCACACGGCCCGCAACCTGTATTTTCACGTGCCGATGTGGTTCACGCTGATGGCCGCCGCCCTGGTGTCGGCTTACCACTCATTGCGCTACCTGCAATCGGGTGATCCTGTTCGGGATCTGCGGGCGCGGGAGGCAGCCCGCGTTGGCATCTTCTTTGGACTGCTCGGACTGGCCACGGGCATCGTCTGGGCCCGCTTTACCTGGTACCTGGGTACGTCGCTCTGGTGGAATTTCGATCCCAAGCAATCTTTTGTCGTCATTCAGCTATTGATTTACGGAGCGTATTTCGTGCTGCGCGGAGCCGTTGAAGATCCCGAAAAGCGTGGGCGTGTGGCGGCTGTCTATAACCTGTTTGCGGTGGTGACCATGCCGTTTCTGCTCTATGTGTTGCCCCGCCAGATGGAAAGTCTGCATCCAGGTGCCGAAGGCAGTCCGGCCTTCAGCGACATTACGCATCCCATTATGCGTCTGGTGTTTTATCCGGCTGTAATTGGTTTCATCGGGCTGTTCTGGGTGCTCTATACGCAGCGAGTGCGGTTGGCCCTGCTTGAACAGCGGTTAGCAATGCTACAGGCCACGAGGCTGGAGGCAAAGTCATGAATCTGCAAGTGCTGAGCGATACCACCGAGGCGGGACTGGCCGCCCCTTACGATACGATATGGGCCACAGCGGCTGTTCCTACGAAGCCGCCCCAGGGCATTGAGCGGGTGATGCTGGCCGAAGACAAGCTCTACGTGGTCCTGGCTGTTGTGTTGATCATCTGGTTTGGTGTGATTTTCTTTGTGTTCCGAACGGATCGGAAACTTGACCGTCTGGAACGCGCATTGCAAGAACATATTCCGGAAGCAAACGCAGACCTTACGCCATGAATAAGCGAGTGATAAAGACGGTAGTTGGCGTTACCCTGCTGGGGGGCTTTTTTGCCATGGTTATGCTGAGCTTTGGCGAGAAGATTGGGGGCTACATGAACTTTGAAGAAGCTGCAGCAAGTGGCACCGAGGCGCATGTGGTGGGTCAGTGGGTGCGGGAGCGACCGGTCCATTACGATCCGGGACGAAATGTGTTTACGTTCTATATGCGGGATGCGGCGGGCGTAGTGCGGCGAGTCGCCTATCCGAATCCCAAGCCTGCCAACTTTGAGGATGCCGAGCAGCTCGTGGTGATTGGACGCATGGAGGGCGATGCGTTCCATGCCCGCGAAATTCTGATGAAATGCCCATCGAAGTATAACGATGTGCGAGCCCTGCAGCAGGCCGCACCTCCTTCGAACGCGTCGCGTATGCCTGCTCTGCCCAACGAATGAGTTCAGTGACACAGGAGAACGAACGCGGGCCCCATCGGGGCCCGCGTTTTTTTGTATAGCTTGAAATTTTTTGCTCAAAAGCGCTTACTTTATGCCCAGGAAACGTTCACCAGCCCTTGATCCGGCCATGCGCTACGGTCTTTTGTTCCTGCTGACATTCCTGCTGATGCCGGGATGGAACGGGCAGGCGCAGAGGATGCCCGAGCCTCCTCATGGGTATGACCCTGCCCTGTTCGATACGTTGCAATTTCGCATGATTGGTCCTTTCCGAGGGGGCCGTTCGACGGCCGTTACCGGCGTTCGGGACCAGCCGCTCGTGCACTACTTTGGCGGAACGGGCGGCGGCGTGTGGAAAAGCACCGACGGGGGCCAGTCATGGCAGAACATATCGGACGGCTTCTTCGGTGGATCCATCGGGGCCATTGCTGTAAGCGAGTGGGATCCGAATGTGATTTATGTAGGCGGGGGTGAGGAGTCGATCCGCGGCAACGTTTCGCACGGCTACGGCATGTGGAAGTCGACCGATGGTGGCAAGACCTGGACGTTCATCGGCTTGCCGGACAGCCGCCACATTGGCGATATTGTGATTCACCCCCGCAATCCCGATCTGGTGTACGTGGCGGTCATGGGCCATGCTTTCGGACCTAACGAAGAGCGGGGCGTGTACCGCAGCAAGGATGGCGGCAAGACCTGGGAACGGATCCTGTTTGTCAGCGAAGATGTGGGGGCTGTAGATCTGGCCATGGATCCTACGAATCCACGTATTCTGTACGCGACGCTCTGGCGTTTCCGGCGCACGCCTTACAGCTTTGAAAGTGGTGGAGAAGGCTCCGGCCTCTGGAAAAGCACCGATGGGGGTGATACCTGGGTAGAGCTGACCCACAACCCGGGGATGCCTGAGCCGCCCATCGGAAAAATCGGTATTACCGTATCAGCCGATCCTGACCGACTCTATGCCATTGTTGAAGCTCACGAGGGTGGTGTGTTTCGGTCGGACGATGGGGGCAAAACCTGGCGGCGGGTTAACGATGACCGTAACCTGCGTCAGCGTGCCTGGTACTACAGCCACATTGTAGCCGACCCGAAAGACCCGGACGTCGTCTACGTATTGAACGTTGGTTTCTGGAAATCCAAAGACGGGGGGCGCACCTTCACCCGCATCCGTACGCCGCATGGCGACCATCACGACCTGTGGATCGATCCGGACGATCCACGCCATATGATTATCGCGGATGATGGCGGGGCGCAGGTTACCTATGACGGTGGTGAGACCTGGACCACCTATTATAACCAACCTACGGCTCAGTTTTATCGGGTCACGACCGACAACGTCTTTCCCTACCGCATCTATGGAGCCCAGCAGGATAACTCGACCGTGCGCATCTATAGCCGTTCAGATGGGCCCGGCATCTCGGAGCGCGACTGGGAACCCACCGCCGGAGGTGAAAGCGGATGGCTTGCCCCCGATCCTAAGGATCCTGAAATTGTCTATGGTGGCTCGTACGGGGGGTACCTGGAGCGTTACGACCACCGCACCCGCCAGCGGCGACGTGTGGACATCTGGCCCGACAATCCCATGGGCCATGGCGCCAAAGATCTGAAATATCGCTTTAACTGGAACTTTCCCATCCTTTTCTCGCGGCATGATCCGAACGTGCTCTATGCAGCGGCCAATGTGCTGTTCAAAACCACCAACGAAGGGCAGCGCTGGGAGCAGATCAGTCCGGATCTGACGCGCAACGATACGACGAAGATGGGGCCCTCAGGCGGGCCGATCACGAAAGACAACACCAGCGTGGAGTACTACGGGACGATTTTCGCGCTGGCCGAATCGGTGCACGAACCCGGTGTGATCTGGACGGGTTCGGACGACGGGTTGATCTATCTGACCCGCGACGGAGGCAAAACCTGGCAGAACGTAACGCCGCCGCCCTCAATCATGCCTGAATGGATTCAGATCAACAGCATCGAACCCGATCCGTTCAATCCAGGCGGTCTGTATGTGGCGGCCACCATGTACAAATGGGACGACTTCCGCCCCTACCTCTACAAAACCAAAGATTACGGACGAACCTGGCAGAAGATCACCAACGGTATTGCTGCAGATCACTTCACGCGCGTCATTCGTGCCGATCCAGAGCGTCCGGGGTTGCTCTATGCTGGGACCGAAAGTGGCCTGTACATCTCCTTCGATGATGGGGAGCACTGGCAACGCTTCCAGCTCAACCTGCCGATCGTGCCCATTACGGATCTGGCTATTAAAGGCACCGACCTGATTGTGGCCACGCAGGGCCGGAGCTTCTGGGTGCTGGACCATCTGGAAGTACTCCGGCAGCTTACCCCCGAGCTGGCCCGTCAGGAGGTCATCCTGTTTAAGCCCAAAGATACATACCGGTTGCGGGGAAGCTTCAGGCGTCAGCCGCCGGGCGGGTTGGGCGAAAATCCGCCGGCCGGTGTGGTCATCTTCTTCTACCTGAAGGAAAAGCCAGACACGGCCACGGTGGTGAAACTGGAAATCCTGGAGGAGGATGGCGACGTGATCCGCACATTTGCCACCAATGCAAAGAAACGGTCCGATCGACTGGAGGTGCGAGCCGGCAGCAACAAGTTTGTCTGGGACATGCGCTACCCGGACGCCGAGGGCTTCGAGGGGCTGATCATGTGGGCCGCCAGCCTGCGAGGGCCGCTGGCGCCGCCCGGCACCTATCGGGTACGCCTCACCGTAGGCGACCAGGTGCACGAACAAACCTTCCGTTTACTTAAGGATCCCCGGAGTAAGGCTACCGACGAAGACCTGCAGGCACAGTTTGCTTTCCTCATGGAAGTGCGTGATAAGCTCTCGGAAGTGCATCGTGCGATCAAACATATCCGGGAGATTCGACAGGACGTTCGGGAGGTGATCCGGCGGCTGCCAGACGACTCGACAGGCCTGGCATTGCAGCGGCAGGGACGATCGATCCTACAGAAGCTCACACAGGTGGAAGAGGCGCTGTACCAGACGAAGAATCGGGCACCACAGGATCCGTTGAACTTCCCGATCCGGCTTAACAATAAGCTGGCCGCGTTGATGGGTGTGGTAGGTACGGGTGACTTCCGGCCTACCGACCAGGCTATCGCGGTCAAAAATGAGCTGGTTGCGCAGATCGATGACTGGCTGGCCCGCTATCAGGAGGTAATCGAACGGGAGCTGTCGGCCTTCAATGAGGCGGTGCTGGATCTGCGTCTGCCACCAGTGGCTGTACCTGTTCTTTCCGAATAAAGTCACGACGGGTTCATGAAAAAACGGGCGCCGGGATGTGTATCTTACATCCCGGCGTTTTTTTACGGAGCCAATCAAACAGGCAACATGTCCATAAAGGAACGGGACGTAGCGCTGGCGGCTGTGCGTGAAGCGGCGATGCTATGCCGCCACATTCAGGCGGCTATCGGTCCCGATGTGCTGGAGAAAAAGGATCGAAGCCCGGTCACGGTGGCTGATTTTGGGAGTCAGGCGCTGATCTGCCGGCGGCTGGCCGAGGCGTTTCCGAACGATCCAATCATGGCCGAAGAGGACAGTACGGCGCTGCGAGCCCCCGGACAGGCGGCGTTGCTGGAGCGGGTCGTAGCTGAAGTGCGACGGCTGGTGCCGGAAGCTACGACCGAGACAGTGTGCGCCTGGATTGACCGGGGCAACCTGACGGTGTACCGGCCGCGTTTCTGGGCGCTGGATCCGATCGACGGTACGAAGGGCTTCCTGCGGGGCGATCAGTATGCGATTGCGCTGGCGCTCATTGTGGAGGGACAGGTGCAGGTGGCCGCGCTGGCCTGCCCGAACCTATCGTTTACGCCCGAAGCAGAGATACCCCGGGGCGTGGTGTTTACGGCCCTGCGCGGCGAAGGGGCCTGGGCCTGGCCGCTGGAAGCAGCCGGTGAGCCCGTGCGCATTCAGGTGAGCAGCACAGGCGACCCGGCGCAGGCGCGGTTTTGCGAATCGTTCGAGTCGGCGCACAGTGCGCATGACACCGCAGCCGAAGTGGCCCGATACCTGGGCATAACCCTGCCCCCTCGCCGCCTTGACAGCCAGGCCAAGTATGCAATGGTAGCACGTGGCGAGGCCGATCTCTACCTGCGGTTACCCACGCGCCCCGGCTATGTCGAGAAGGTCTGGGATCATGCGGCCGGTGCGCTGATCGTGGCCGAGGCAGGGGGAAGGGTTACGGACATCCATGGGCGGCCGCTGCGCTTTGACCAGGGAACCACGCTTGCCGAGAACCGGGGGGTGGTGGTCTCCAACGGCTTGCTGCACGACGCCGTGCTGGAGGCCATCGCAACCGTCGGAGTCTCGTAGCGCTACGGTTGCAGGTCGGCTACAGCGTCGAGCACCAGGTCGGGTTGGACGGATCCTTCCAGATCGGCCGGCCGAAATTTGCCCGTTCGTACAAGCACACCACACAGACCCGCCTGCATGGCCGCTTCGACGTCTGTTCGGATGTCGTCACCGACCATAGCGATCTGGTCCGGGGCCAGGTGTAGCGCGGCCCCGATTTGTTCAAAGAAGCGGCGGTCCGGCTTACCAAAAATAAGCGCCGAGCAACCTGTGGCATATTCAAGGGCTGCAATGAACGGTCCGGCATCGAGCTGCAGCCCGGTATCGGTCTGCCAGTAGCGGGTGCGTCCCAGGCCGATCAGGCGAGCACCCTGTTCCTGGATCAGGCGAAACGCATGGTTGAGCCGTTCAAAAGTCCAGGCTGGTCCCAAGTCGCCTACGACAACGAAGTCCGGGTGTGTCTCCTCCAGGCGTACGCCTTCGAAGTCCTCCCATGCAGCTTCAGGTACCAGCAGGTAGGCCGAAGCGTTTTGCTTTCGCAGAAAAGCGCCTGCAAGGGCCGGGGGACTGAAGATCTGGGCAGGCGTAGCCCTGAAGCCCAACCGCTGTAATTTTTCGACAAGCTGACGGCGGCTTTTCGAGGTGGTGTTGGTGGCGAAGCAGATCGCGTAGCCGGCCCGCTGTAGCGCCTGTACGGCCGCAACCGCACCGGGCAGCGCCTGCGTGCCCTGGTAAAGGGTGCCATCCAGGTCAAATACAAACGCGCGCACCTGTCGGAGCGCTTCGGGCAGCGGCATGGCCGGATTACAGCGGTTTGAGTTGTTCCGGATACGTTTCCCGGATCAACGCACGGGCCAACGCCAGCGACGGATCAATAATCGGCAGGCCGTCCAGTTCCATTTCGGGTATAGCCAGTGGGAGCTCTGTACAGCCCAGCACCACGGCTTCGACGTGCTTCTGGCGCAGGTGGGCAATAGCTGTCAGTACGCTCTGACGTGCGATCTTGGAGACCGGATGGCTCTGGGCCTTGATGCCATAGGAAGGATCGAAGATGGCCCGGTTGACGATGGTCTCCTGCACGCTTTCATCAGCGATGACCGCTTCATAACCGGCGGCTTCCAGGGCGTCACGGTAAAGGCCCAGCCGGTAGGTCGCCAGCGTTGAAAGCACGCCTACCCGCCGGACATCTGGGTAGTGCTCACGCAGGAAGCGCACCGTTTCTTCAATCAGGTGCAACACCCGCACGCGGCTTCCTGTGCGGGCCAGCTCGTCCAGAATCACGTTGAAAATGGGCGGAGCATGGGCCGTGTTACAGGGAATGCCGGCGACAACCGCACCGACCGACTCGGCTAATCGAATCTGCTCGGCAATAGCATGGCCTGGATTTTCCGGAGTTTTTCCAAAAAGAAACGCGCTGCGGTCGGGTACGCGGTCGCCCATTGAAAACAGCACAACGGGCAGGTGCTCCTGATCGGAGGCGGCCAGCGTCTGATCAAAAATATGGCGGACCAGTTCCAGTCCGGCATAGGGACCCATTCCGCCAATGACGCCGATCAACTTATCTTTCATGGTAATGTCTCCCAGAAAAACGTGGGGCGAACCATGCGAGTATATTTACAAAACAGGCATTTCGTCAAACGATTCCTTCGCGGCATAGTTTGTGGCCTGTTGCTGTTAGGTGGAGCGATGGGAAGCCGGGGACAGTCGTCTGAGCGGCCGCGGGCGCGTGATCTGGGCATAGCTCCGGGCATTTTTCAGCCCGGCCCGCTGAATGCGATCACGGATGTGCCGGGTGTACGTGTGGGGCATGTCACCTTGATCCAGGGCGACACCATTCGCACGGGAGCCACTGCAATCCTGCCGCATGGTGGCAACCTGTTTCAGGAAAAAGTGCCGGCGGGCATCGCCGTAGGCAATGGCTTTGGTAAGCTGATGGGCAGCACGCAAGTGATGGAACTGGGAGAAATTGAAACGCCCATTGTGCTGACCAATACGCTTTCGGTGCCGCAGGCGGCTGAAGCCATCCTGAGCTGGACGCTTCGGCAGCCTGGCAATGAAAACGTACGATCGGTCAATCCGGTGGTAGGAGAGACAAACGACGGATTTCTCAACAACATTCGGGCGCGGGTCTTGCAGGCAGACCAGATTTTGCAGGCCATCGAGCGGGCAACGACTGGTCCGGTACCCGAAGGAAATGTGGGGGCCGGTACCGGTACGATTGCGTTTGGATGGAAAGGCGGTATCGGCACCAGCTCACGTGTCTTGCCTGAAGCACTGGGGGGCTATACGGTAGGGGTGCTTGTGCAGGCCAACTTTGGGGGCATCCTGCATATTCTGGGGGTACCGGTGGGGTATGAACTGGGGCGTTACTACCTGCGAGAGTTTGTTGAGGATGCCTCGGCCGACGGGTCCATCATGATTGTAATTGCTACAGATGCCCCACTTTCGGATCGCAACCTGACCCGATTGGCCCGGCGGGCCTTTTTAGGAGTGGCACGAACCGGCTCGCCCATGACAAATGGTTCTGGGGATTACGCGATTGCCTTCTCCACGGCTCCTGAAGTGCGACGGACGCCCGAACGCCGGCGCGGTGTGGGCACCTATCAGGAGCTATCCAATGAGCGCATGTCACCGCTTTTCCAGGCCGTGGTGGAGGCGACCGAGGAAGCCATTTACAATGCCCTGTTTCAGGCTGAAACCATGGAGGGCTATCGGGGACGTGTAGAGGCGCTACCGTTGGACCGCGTGCAGGAATTGCTGCGGAAATACGGTCGCCTTCAATGAAAGCCCCACGAAAGCGGATCCCTCGGGCCGTCTGAGCGTTGACTGCAACGCCCTGGACGGGTTAGTTTCTACATTCTCAAGACTATAATCTGTCGGGGCATGTTGCCCGGTCGTCTAACGGTAGGACAGCGGCCTTTGGAGCCGTATGTGGAGGTTCGAATCCTCCCCGGGCAGCTAAAGCTGCGTGGCGTGGCGCAGCGGTAGTTTCCCTGCACCAAGGGTGCAGGTTTTTTATTGAATAACTGCGAATTATAGCCCGTCCCCGTTCTATGCTACCGAGTTACCGGCATGAGCGCCCCATTGCCCTGTTTGCCGGCCGATCGAATCCGGCACTGGCACGCCGCATTGCGGAGGCCTACGGTCAGGAGCTGGGCCAGGTGACCATAAAGAATTTTTCGGATGGGGAAATTTATGTGCGCTACGAGGAGTCCATTCGCGGCGCCGACGTCTTCATTATTCAGAGTACCCATCCGGGTGCAGAGAACTGGATTGAACTGTTGCTGATGATCGACGCGGCGCGACGGGCTTCGGCAGCCCGCATTACTGCCGTTATTCCTTATTTCGGATATGCCCGCCAGGAGCGTAAAGACCAGCCCCGTGTATCGATTGCGGCCAAGCTGATGGCCAACATGCTCACAACGGCCGGAGTCGATCGGCTGCTAACTATGGATTTGCACGCGCCGCAGATTCAGGGTTTTTTTGACGTGCCGGTTGATCACCTTTATGGATCGGCCGCTTTTGCTGAATATGTACAGCGTCTGAACATTCAGAACCTGGTAGTGGTAGCGCCCGACGTAGGCGCGCTTAAAATGGCCCGTTCCTATGCCAAGCGACTGCAGGCCGAGCTGGCCCTGATCGATAAACGTCGGCCTCGTCAGAACGAAGCGGAAGTGGTCAACATCATCGGTGAAGTCAAAGGACGAAACGTGTTGTTGATTGACGATATTGTAGATACGGCAGGTACGCTGACCCACGCAGCAAAGGCCCTGCGGGCGGCTGGCGCACGGGAAATTTATGCGGCCTGTACACATGCCCTGCTTTCCGGTCCGGCCTATGAACGTATCGAGTCGTCGGAACTGACCAGACTGGTGGTGACCGACACGATTCCACTCAAACGGCCCTCCGAAAAAATCGAAGTTGTCAGCGTAGCGGAGATTTTTGCCGACGCCATTCGGCGTATTTACACCGACGAGTCGGTTTCAACCCTGTTTGTAGAATAAAGAACGCTAAACGGTAGAATAGACCATGATGACCATTACCATCGAAGCCCAACTGCGGGAGACTGGCAAGCGGGTAGCCCGAGCCATCCGACGGCAGGGATGGGTGCCCTGCATTCTTTACGGCCACCACGTAGAGCCGATTCCTTTTCAGATTCCTGAATCGAAGCTCTGGCCGCTGATTTACACGACCGAAACGCACCTGATCAAGCTTCAGCTTAATGGCCAGACCTGGGATTGTATTTTGAAGGATGTGGAGTTTCACCCGGTGACCGATCGGCCTATTCATGCCGATTTTCAGGTACTCCAGCAGACGGAGAAGATTACGGTTACAGTACCGGTGCGCACTGTGGGCACGGCGGTCGGTGTGCAGCGTGGTGGCGTGCTGCAGCTGGTAACGCACGAGCTGGAGGTGACCTGCTTGCCTAAAGACATTCCCGCCCACATCGATATCGACGTCACCAATCTGGATATTGGCGATGCGGTGCACGTGGGGGACCTTCAGTTCGAGGGGCTGAAATTCGAGGACGCTCCGGATCAGACGGTGGTGGTCATCGCTGCGCCGCAGGTCGGAGGTGTCGAAGAGGAAGAGGGTGCCGAAGGAGAAGCCGGAGCGGCCGAAGCGGGCACCGGCACGAGTGCCTGAGCTGATCGGCTTCGATGGCGGCACGTGCCCTGATCGTCGGGCTGGGTAACCCGGGAGCCCGTTACGCGACCACGCGCCATAATGCGGGCTTTATGGTGGTTGATCGTCTGGCCGAACGCTATGGGATTGCCTGGCGTTCGGAACGTGGTCCCTCTCTCCTGGGATGGGGACAACTGGAAGGGTGCCCGGCAGGCCTGATGAAACCCCTCACCTTTATGAACCGAAGCGGCAGGGCCGTAGCCGAAGTCGTCCACTACTACCGTATCCCGCTGGAGCGGCTTCTGGTGATCTATGACGATATTCATCTACCGCCCGGACGCATTCGGCTACGACCGGGCGGGAGCGCCGGCGGGCATAATGGGGTCGAAGACCTCATTCGGGCCCTGGGTACAACCACCTTTCCCCGGCTACGTATCGGCATTGGCAGTCACTTCGAGCGGGGGCAGCAGGCCGACTACGTGCTGGCGCCCTTTGGTGAAGATGAATGGCCGCACATTGATAAAGCACTTGACCGAGCCTGCCAGGCGGCTGTTACGTTTGCCTGTGAAGGGATAGTGGCCGCAATGAATCGCTACAATCGCACCGAAAATTCGCTATAGGCAAAGTTTCACATACTTTTTGCGAGCGACTGCCTGTCGCTTTTCCTCAAAAAACGATGCCCGTTCGTAACTTTCGAGGCCACAACTTTTGTAAGTTGAATACTTAAGCGATCATTCCGAAGCGAGAAGTTATCCGAAGGAGACGCTTATGGAGATGCTGGTTACCTACCTTGTGCCACTGGCCGGATTGCTGGCGTTGCTCTACGCGTTTGTACGTGCACGCTGGATCGGCCGTCAGGATCCGGGCACGCCGGAGATGCAACAAATCGCGGCAGCCATTGCAGAGGGCGCCCGTGCCTTTCTCCGGCGTGAATACAGGGTGCTGAGCATTTTCGTTATTGTGGTGGCCATTCTACTGGCCATTTTTAATGCACGGCAGCCCGGTTCCTCCTGGCTGATCGCGCTTTCCTTTGTGGGGGGAGCGATTTGCTCGGCCACGGCTGGCTTTATTGGCATGACCGTCGCCACACGGGCCAACGTGCGCACAACAAACGCAGCCCGAACGGGGCTGGGACCGGCCCTGAACGTGGCCTTCTCCGGAGGGCTTGTCATGGGCCTGAGTGTGGTCGGGTTGGGACTGCTGGGGCTCAGCTTACTCTTTCTGCTGTATTCGGAGGTGCTGGCCTGGGATTATCTCAAAGTGGTGAATGTTATTTCTGGCTTTTCGCTGGGCGCCTCCTCGATTGCTCTGTTTGCCCGCGTGGGCGGTGGCATCTACACGAAGGCAGCTGATGTAGGTGCCGACCTGGCCGGTAAAGTGTACGAGGGCATTCCGGAGGATGACCCGCGCAATCCGGCGACTATAGCAGACAACGTGGGGGATAACGTAGGGGACGTAGCAGGTATGGGCGCCGACCTGTTTGAAAGCTATGTGGGATCGATCATCGGGACCATCGTGCTGGGCGCCTCATTTGTCCCCGTTTTTCAGCAGATGGAAGGGGTGCATCCTCTGGCCGGTATTCTGCTCCCGATGATTCTGGCCGGTGCCGGTATCATTGTGTCCATTATCGGGGCCTTTTTTGTCAAGGTTAAAGAAGGCGGGAATCCTCAGAAGGCGCTGAACCAGGGCGAATTCGGGGCGGCGTTCGTAATGGCGGTGCTGGCTTACTTTATCATTCAATGGATGCTTCCGGATGCCTGGACGGCCGAAAGCCCGCTCATTCCGTTTGCGGACTACACCGCTACCGGCGTCTACTGGGCAGTATTGATCGGGCTGGCAGCCGGCGTGCTGATCGGTTTGATCACGGAGTATTACACCTCCACACACACCAAACCGACCCTGATCATCGCGCAACAGAGCGTGACCGGTGCGGCGACGAATATCATTGCCGGCCTGAGTGTGGGGATGCGCTCTACGGGATTGCCAGCGCTGGTGCTGGCCTTAGGCATCATCGGCGCCTATTCGGCTGCCGGGCTCTATGGGATTGCCATTGCCGCGCTGGGCATGCTTTCGGTGACCGGGATTCAGCTTGCTGTGGATGCCTATGGGCCGATCTCGGACAATGCTGGTGGGATCGCTGAGATGGCTCATCTGCCGCCGGAAGTACGGGAACGGACCGATAAGCTGGATGCTGTAGGCAATACAACGGCGGCTATTGGAAAGGGCTTCGCTATAGGCTCGGCCGCGCTGACCGCTCTGGCACTGTTTGCCGCCTACATGCAGCAGGCCCACGTACCTACCATCGATGTGTCACAACCGAACATTCTGGCGGGTGTACTACTGGGCGCCGTGCTGCCCTTTGTGTTTAGCGCGCTGGCCATGAGCGCTGTGGGTCGGGCGGCTTCGGACATGATCAAAGAGGTTGGCCGTCAGTTTCGGGAGATTCCGGGACTCCGAGAAGGCAAAGCCCGAGCGGAATATGCACGCTGTGTAGATATTTCGACAAAGGCGGCGATTCGGGAGATGATACTGCCTGGCCTGTTGGCTGTAGCCGCTCCCGTCGTGGTGGGGCTGATTGACAAGAACATGCTGGGAGGATTGCTGACCGGCGTAACGGTTTCCGGGGTGCTGCTGGCTATTTTCCAGGCCAACGCAGGAGGAGCCTGGGACAATGCCAAAAAGCGGATTGAGGCCGGCATGGAGATTGGCGGTGTCCACTACGGTAAGGGCAGTGAGCCTCACAAGGCGGCGGTGGTAGGCGATACTGTAGGAGATCCGCTGAAGGATACCTCGGGTCCAAGCCTGAACATTCTGATCAAGCTGATTGCCGTCGTGGCGCTGGTCATAGCCCCCCTACTGGCCTGAGCCATGGAAGCCTGACCGCAAGCCCGGCGCCTGCAGCAGACGCCGGGCTTTTTACATCAGGAGGCAGACAAGTAGATCGGTAGAGGCTGTGAAGGAGGATCGGGCCGTAGCATGTAATCCGTCTCCAGGAAACCGGCTCAGGTGGAAGAGAGCGGAAGCAGCGTTAGCCGTCGCGCTGACGATGAAAGGAACACTCAAAAGAGAGGACCTGAAGGGGATGATGGGGCGGGGCTGACTGGTCTAGATGGGCCATGCGGGCAGCTTGGGGCAGGATCCTCGGACTCCAGGCTACCTCTTGCCGATGGCTCCCTTCGCTGTCACGATCAGGATGACGGAGACTTGATCGTAAAGACCCGGCAGACTGGGGTCCTTTAAAGGAGCGCTTGTTGACTGTGGACAGGTTGAGTATTGTGGGGTACAGGAAGCGCTTCGTCAGGTGATGGAGCGTGGGGCTTGGGGCTGCGTATCACCTGTTGACAGGAGCGTTCTGGGCACGCTGTACGACGAGGTTCCGCGTATGTTGCTGGCGTTGGTGCCGGGGCCATGAGCACGAATTCGATGCGCCTGACTGTCAGGCCAGCTTCGCGAATTCTTGTTGAGGGATGGGGTGCAGAGCGTTTCCCTTTTCATGAGAGGGTTGCCGTATATTATTCCACGGTCTAAGAACGGGAAAAAAGCCTGAAGATAACCATGGCACGCGTTGAAGTTGTTATGCCCAAGATGGGCGAGAGCATTACGGAGGGGACGGTGGTGGCGTGGTTGAAGCAGCCTGGGGATCGGGTGGAGGCGGACGAGCCGTTGTTGGAGATTGGGACGGACAAGGTAGACACGGAGGTGCCGTCACCGGCTTCT
>JAUZRN010000023.1 GCA_030950375.1 Rhodothermus sp.
GGCGGTGGTGGAGGAATGGCGCGTTGGGGTGTGTTGGGCGGTGGTGGTTGGCTTCGGCTGGCGCAGCAGCACACGACGTGTGAGCTCAACAGCATGCCGCAGATTGGAGATTATCGCACGCTGGAAGGACTGGTTCGTGAGATGCTGACGAATGCAGTGTTAGGTTGTAGCATAGGAGCGGCGTTTGGGAACGTGGGATTCATTGCGGGTGCCGTAGAGGGATGTATGGCGGATATAGTTGTGGGAACGATGGTGGCAGCATGGATCTATTATTTCTCAACCCGTGAGGAGTATAAAGTTGATCTCACTCGCTGGTGTCGTGAGAATTATACAGTATGTCAATATAATGAGTGGTATAAAGTTGCTTGTGAGGAAATTATTAACCCACAATAGATTTTGGTGAATTCAATGGAGATTACCTTGAAAAGATTTTTTACGTTTTTATTGAAACGACCCTTTCTGTATTCTGTGTGCATGTTTGTTGGTTTATTTATTATAATAATACTTGAGATAATAAGTAGCAATACTTATGAAAATTTTACCACTATATTATATGTTTCGCTTATAAAAACATCATTCTGGTTTTTAGCTATAACTTCATTGTGGTTTATTTTAGCAGTATTACATTACGAATGTAATAGGAGCAAAAATAAAATAAAAAATATTTTATATCATTTTTCATTTTATGTGCTCTATGCAGTAATCTTTTTCACTTTAGGATTTCATGGCATAATAGATCCAGAAAGGGAAGCTCATTATCCGTATGGTATTGTATATCCAGACATAACCTTCGTTCTCTCTTCTATTAAAGAGGATATGGGGCTTTTGATATTATCATTACTTCTTCTGATCATTTTTCCTTTAGGACTTTATCAGTTAGTACAGGTATTTTGGACCAGATCCATTTTTCGTATCGACGTGCATATGCCGGATAAAGAGGATGAGGCATATGTGAGAAATGATACAAAATAAACGAATTTTAGACATAATTAGCATTTTATAATGAATATCTTAAAGATGTAAAACAATGGTGGTGAGAGAATTATAATCATTGCAAATATGTTGATGCATATTATTTAATTTGTGAACAGTATGTAAAGAATTTTGTCCAAAAATAAATAGATAATAAAGTAAAGTAAGTATGATAAGAGTTAAAATTTTTTTCAGAAAGTATCCAGCATCTCGAATGTTTATATTCTGGTTATTGCTTACTATTCTTAGTGCAATATTTCGTGTGATTGATGCACATGAACGATCCAATTTAAATATAGAGATTCAATTTTTTTCTGTGGAAAATTTAGCAATCAGTGCAATTTTTTCTGTGTTTGCGTTGATTGCAGTGGGAGCTATCCAGTTCTTTTGGAAGTTGTGTAGAGAGTCGTCTGAGCCTATACCATTTCTCGCGTTCTATATGTCTTTACTTATTTTTTCAATTATGAAAATTCCTTCTGATATCAATCAGTATTTTTCACCGGAAAAAGATTCTCTTTATTCTTATCCAGGTTATCAAAAAACAATGTTTTTTGTCTTTATAGGTATATATTTGTTTTCATTTATTCTTATTCTAATCGGTAGAAAAATGTTTAATACATTGAAAGATGAACAAAAGGTGAATGAAGAATAATTATGTATGTAAGGATAATACATATTGCAGATATACTGCTGTAAGGAAGTAGTGAATTCTCAATAATCAATAATCGAATCAATAAACATGATTATAAAAAATAAAACAAAACAATTGCACTATTTTTGGCACTATACACAGCCTTCTGGGTGCTGTCCGATTCATTTTCTATTGAAGTGAGAGATAGAAGTACCCTTTCCTCCACGCAAAGCAGGGCGGAGCACTCTGGGGGGTAGCAAAGGCTTTCGTTACGTAGTCAGCTCTGGAGTTCAAGTGGGCAGCGGATCGTGGTGCTGAATACGGATAGTCGGCTGTTTTCAGCGGCTTTTCACTCCGGGCTCTTCCCCGGGCGGGGTGGCAGCTTGCCAACGGTCGGAATCGGACGGGCTCCCGGTGGTAGGCGATCGGCCGGAACAGCCGTCGGCTTCGGGGAGGGTGAGGGTTGCGGGCGGGCTGCTTTTCGCGTTGTTTTTTCGGAGCTTTTCTGCACGAAATACTGCTCTTCGCGAATGAATTGATCGGTAAAGCCGGCACGGCGCAGAATGCCCCGCACGTTCTCGATCATCTGTGGGTGGCCGCAGGCGTAAGCCACAGCGGTTTCGGGCGTAAAATCTTCGGCGGCGTCCAGATATTTGCGCACGATGTCGTCCACGCGGCCTGTCTCGCCCGGCCATTCCGGATCTTCCCAGGGACGGCTGACGGTAGGGATGTAGGTGAGCCAGTCCACCGAGTCGGACAGCCGGCGCAACTCGTCCAGGTACACGCCCAACTCTTTCGAGCGGCTGGCTCCATGGATGACCAGAAAGCGATGCGGCGGTGACGCTCCACGTTCGAAAGCGTGTCGTTGGGCCCGGATCATGCTCAGATAGGGGGCAATGCCGGTAACCGTGGCCAGCATGAGGTGTCGGGTACGTTGCGTTTCCAGCGTAAAATGTCCCACGATCTTGCGGCGCATCCACATTGCGTCGCCTTCACGAAGCTCCCAGATCCGTGGGGTTAGCTTGCCGTGGGGGACCAGCTCGATGAAGAATTCCAGTAGAGGTTCGTGAGGGGCCGACACAATTGAGTAGGCGCGCGGCACCAGCTTACCTTCCACTTCGAGGGCCAGCGTGGCATACTGGCCAGGTGTAAACGTTACCGGCTCTTCAGGTTGGAAACGAAACAACGCCAGATCGTCGGTAAAGTCGATGCGTTCTACGAGACGAACACGGCAGAATTTGTTCGTTGGCATGGCGACTTCTGGGTCGATGAACGGAAAACACCTGCAAGGTACGGCTTTCTAAACCGTACTTTCCAGTCCACAATAAGACGTAAAAGGTGTAGATGTCAAGAGTTGCTTATGCCTCGGGTAGCGTTTTGAGCAGGCGTTCGATCAGCTCCACGGGCGAGATGCCATCGGCGTCGGCGTTGAAGTTAGTAACGATCCGGTGGCGCAGAACCGGCACGGCCAGCCGGCGCACATCAGAAATAAGCGGAGTGGCACGGCCATCAAGCGCGGCCAGTGCCTTGGCGCCCAGAATCAGAAACTGAGAAGCGCGCGGGCCGGCACCGTAGCTCAGATAGGTGTTGATGAAGTCCGGCGTATCGGGATGGCCTGGTCGCGTGCGGGTAACCAGGCGTACGGCGTATTCAATCACATGGTCAGCCACTGGGATCTGACGGATCAGGTCCTGGTAGGCCAGTAGTTCGTCACGACTGACGACGGGTTCAACGATAGGAGGAGGTCCGGCAGTCGTATTGCGTACGATTGCCACTTCTTCTTCAAAAGAAGGATAGTCGAGCCAGAGGTTGAGCATAAAGCGGTCGAGTTGGGCTTCTGGAAGGGGATAGGTTCCTTCTTGCTCGATCGGGTTTTGCGTAGCCAGTACGAAAAATGGGGGATCCAGCGGGAAGGTCTGGCCGGCCGCTGTCACGTGCTGCTCCTGCATGGCTTCGAGCAGGGCGGCCTGCGTTTTGGGCGGCGTGCGGTTGATCTCGTCAGCCAGTACGATATGCGCGAAGATAGGGCCTTTGACAAAGCGAAAGATGCGCTGGCCGGTGGTGCGGTCCTCTTCAAGGATTTCGGTACCTGTAATATCGCTGGGCATCAGGTCGGGCGTGAACTGGATGCGGCTGAACTTCAGGTCGAGTGCCTGCGCCAGCGTACGCACCAGTAGCGTTTTGGCCAGGCCGGGCACTCCGATAAGCAACGCATGGCCCCGTGCCAACAGACAGACGATAAGTTGTTCAATGATGGTATCCTGCCCGACAATTACCTGGCCGATGGCCTGGCGAAGACGCAGGTAGGCTTTGTGGAGCGATTCCAGGGGATCTTCGGTGCGGAGTACGCGTGGAGCGGACATAGGCAATGCAGCGGTCAACGTTGCGCCAGCGTGGAGGTAACGATTTTGTCCGGGTAACGTTCGGCCAGCTCACGGGCTTTACCGACCAGCCGAACCACGACGGACTGACGAAGCTCGTCAAGCCACTGACGCAGCACACGGGCACGCTTTTCTTGCAGCGCCAGCTGCTCGATGCGGGCGTAATCGGTTTCGAGGTTGATGCGGTGGCTGGGCGTGAAGCGATCCAGGCGTACGATATGGTAAGCGCGACGGCCGTCGAGCAGCACGGCCTCCGCCGGATGGCTGATCTCACCGACTTCCAGCGTGTCGATCGTGCGTTGCCAGGTGGGATCCAGCGCGCTGAGCACCAGATCCCGCTCACCGGTATGAGGATCGACGACCCGTCCGCCCTGTGTGGCCGTGGCTTCCTCTTCGGAGTGTCGGCGGGCCATCAGGGCGAAAGGGATGTTGTACTGCAGGATAGAGTCGCGCACAGCCTCCAGGTAGGTAATCGCTTCCGTAGGGTCGGTCTGGCTTTCGTCGATGCGGATCAGGATGTGATGAAAGTCGATCACGTCGCCCTGGCGGCGGTTGACCCGGAGAATATGGACGCCAAAAGGCGTTTCAAACGGTTGGGAGATCTCCCCGAGCGGCAGGCGAGCGGCGACGGCAGCAAACTCTGGGACCAGATCGGCCAGACGGGTATCTGGAATATGTCCGCCGGCCGGTGCCGATCCGGGGTCTTCCGAGAAACGGCGGGCCATGTCTTCAAAACTGGAGCGGCCACTGACAATAGAGTCGCGGATAGCGGTGACGATCTCGAAGGCCTCCTGGCGTGCTTTTTCAGATGGACGCGGATAGCGCACAATGTGGCTGAGTCGCACCAGATCGGGTAGCGTGGGAAGAGAGTCCGTGGGGAATCGCTCGAACCAGGCCCGTACCTCTGAAGGGGTGATACGGATCTGTTGCAGCTTGCGGTTGCGGAACGTTTCGGCCAGCATTTGCTCCCGGAAGTCCTCACGCAGCTCGGCTTTGAGCTGCGTGAGCGTTTTGCCGTAGATCTCTTCGAGGCGTGCCTGGCCCCCTACCTGTTGCATGAGCTGGTTGAGGCGTTCCTGGAGGGCCTGCTCGACGCGGTCATCTGAGATCTGGATGGTGGTATCGCGGCGGGCATGCGTGGCCAGTACTTTCTGATCGATGAGCTGATTGAGCGCTTCCAGCCAGAGTTCATCAGAGTAAGCCTGAGGGCGTTGTTGCAAATAGTTGGCCAGGAGGGCATCGACTTCGGAGCGCAGGATCAGATCGTTTCCCACAATGGCCACAATTTCGTCGAGCACCCGGTCATTGGCGGGCGATTGGGCATGCAGTAATCCGGGGAGCAGAAGCAGGATAAACAATACGAACCGGCGCATGAGCTCTTATGATGGTGAACGGATGGGCAGCGTAACGGCAGGAGGACTATGGTTGCGGGTACAGTTCAAGTTCACCACGTACGCGCGCCTCGTTGCGCAGGCGTTGAACCAGACGGGCATAGATCTGTTTCCGCGCCTGGATGCGTGCTTGCTGGGCCACTTCGTCGTAGATCCAGCGCAGTTCCGGGATGGTACCGGCCGGCAGCCGTTCCACCAGCTGGAGTATATGGTAATGGCCATCAATCGTAATGAGGGGGGCCAGTTCGCCGTCGCGCAGGCGTTGTAGCGCCTCGCGCAGCGAGGTAAGCACAGTCGCTGTAAAGAGACGCGATTCGGGGAAGTAGCGGCTGGCTAACAGGCGGGCTTCCTCTGGATTGGCGGCATACTGCGCGACGAGCGCGTTCCAGAGTGAATCAGAGACGACGGCAGCCTGTTGGAGGGTCTGGTGCACGGTCTGCGCATCCTGCGCCCGGGTGGTATGCAGGTAACGGATGCGCACATAGGGCTCGCGCAGCTGTAGCTGTTCCTTGTAGCGTTCGTAGTAGGCCTGTACTTCGGAAGGGGAAGGCTGGCTTTTCGAGGCTGCTTCTTCTTCCTGGTAGATGCGTTCCAGCAAGGCGCTGATCAAGACAGAGCGCTCGTTTTCTTCCAGGAGACGTTGCACTTCCGGATCGTTGCGTAGCCCGCGCCGTAGGGCCTCCTGGTAGAGCAGTTGGGTAGTGATCCACTGTTCGATCACCTGCTGACTGGCTTCGGTAGAGTCGGTCTGTACCGGAAGAAGTTGCAGCGCCCGGGCCAGTTCGTCTCGCGTCAGGTAAGCCTGCCCTACGCGGGCCACCACATCGGGCGGTGGCGTTTCCTGGCGGCAGCCCTTGCCGCTCAACAGGATCAGGGTCAACAGCAGCAGTCGTTTCATTGAGCCGGGGCGGTATGCTTCAGGGCTTGACGTTCGGCCGCGAAGGCCCGTTGTAGCTGTTTCGGAAAAATTCGAACGCCGTAGCGTGCGCGTAGCGTCCGATCCAGTCGGGCTTCTATGACCTTCTGGTAGGCACTGAGCACGTCGGCACGGGCTTCGCGGAAGGTTTTGGGACGCGGGGGTTCACGGCCATCATTGTACAGCAGGAGGTAGCCATTCCAATAGCGGAACGGCTCGGTATACTGGCCGGCTTCCAGGCGCAATGCCCGATCGTAGACAGAACCCGTCGGTTTCTCGAGGTGCACGGTATCGATTTGCACGCTGGCGTTGGGACTATCCAGCAGGTCGGCGAGGATCTGGTCGATCGGTGTGCCCTGCTGCAATGGCTCATAGACCTGCTGTACCAGCACCGAGTCGTGCTGGCTACGGAAGCTGAGCACGCGCGTGCGTTCAGGAAAGACAAACTCGGAAGCGTGCGCTTCGTAGTAGGCACGCAGTCCAGCGGTGTCGCGTTCGGCAACCTTCCAGACGGCCTCCTCCAGCAGCTTGAAGGCCAGGAGCCCATCGACGAATTCACGTATGGTCTGTTGAAAGTCTGGATCCCGTTCGGCTCGTCGGAGCGCTTCGTAGCTAAAGAGTCGGTCGTCAAGGAAGCGATCCGCTGCTCGCAATAGACGCGCCTGCGCGCTGGTGTCGCGGCGGGAGGTGCGGCGCAGCAGGTTATGCTGATTTATATAGGTAACCAGTTCGGCCAGGGTATAGGTGGAGTCTTCAATCATAGCGAAGGTTTGTTGCAGGTTCAGCGAGCCCAGCTGATGGCGGGCCAGGCGTAGGGCCAGCGTGTCGGGATGCGCCGCTACCTGGAGAAGCAGAAAAAGGCGGGTGGTGTCGAGCCGAACCGTGTGCTGTTGCCGAAGCTGCTGAATGAACCGATCGCGTGCTTTCTGGAGACGTCCCAGGCGTTCGGCTACCGTCAGCAACGTGTCGTAGGCTGCTTCGAAAGTTGGAGGAATGGGACGTCGGTCTTTGAGCTGAAAGATATGCAATCCGAAGGGCGTGGTGACGACGTGCGATACGTCGCCGATGTCTTTCAGCGCAAAAAGAGTGTCCCGTACCATGCGCGGCATAGGTTGGGCAAAGCTCAGGTAGCCCAGGTCGCCGCCCCGGTTTTTGGTGCGCCAGTCGTCGGAATGGCGTCGGGCCAGCTCTTCGAAGTTGGCTTTACCCTGCACGACAAGCTGGCGCAGGCTATCAAGTGTGCGTCGGACGCGGGCGGAGTCTTCAGGTGTAGGAGCCGGGGTGATCATGATGTGGGCTGCCCGCACGTCGGGAGGAGCCGGTCGTCGGTCGTGCACTTTCAGCACGTGATAGCCATGGCGCGTTCGAAAGATGGGGGATAGCGCACCTACGGGGGTGTTGAACGCGTAGGTCTCCATGGGCTCAATGGTTGAGCCCATCTTGATCCAGCCGATGTGGCCCCATCCACCCCGGCTGGTTCGGGGAGCGCGTGCCGATGGATCCTCAGAATGGCGAAAGGCGATTTCGTTAAAGTCGGCCCCCTGGCGGATGGAGTCGAGCAGCGTCTGCAAGCGTCGGTAGGCGGCCAGTGTGTCGGTGGGCGTGGCGTCTGGAGGAACCCGTATGAAGATGTGGCTGATGTTCACCATCTCAGGCATGCGCCGATAGAGCCGACGCAGCATCGGAGTGATGACCGCCTGGCGCATCAGGTGGTTGCGCGCCAGCTCAATGCGGTAGGCCAATACTTCAGCTACAATAGCCGAATCCCGATCGAAGCCTCGGGCACGGGCTTCCTGTACGCGTAACCGATAGTTTACGTAGCGTTCCAGAAAATCCCGGTAGGCTGTCAGCGAGTCGTTGGCCGCTTGCCGCCGATTCCCTACCGAGCGTGCGTACTGCTTCTCAAACGTCGCCAGATCGATCATTTCCGAGCCGACGATGGCCACGACCTCCGCCGGACCAGTCGAACGGATAGGCAGGGTGCGGCAACCTGCAGCGAGCAGCCAATAGCTTGTGAGCAGCACGCAGACCGCGCGCATAGTCTGTGGCCCGTTAATGTTAATTGAGGGTCGCATGCATGTCCAGGCTGGTGCAGAACAACAGGCGTTCAAACTTAGGGTGTAAATGCCTGGCACGCAATGCCCAGAGCATTGTACGTTTGCGTAATTTTCCCACGGAGAAGCCGAATCGAGCGTTATCTTACCGGGCAACCGAGCAAAAAACGAAAGAAGTCCTGAATTTCATTATGGAGACGCATCAGGTTAAGATAGAAGGGCCGGTACGCGTACGGTTTGCGCCCAGCCCGACTGGTTTTTTGCACATTGGAGGATTGCGAACGGCACTCTACAACTTCTTGCTGGCTCGCAAGTACGGGGGGCAGTTTGTGCTGCGTATCGAGGATACCGACCAGGAACGTTACGTACCAGGTGCCGAAGACGACATTATCGAATCGTTACACTGGGCCGGACTCCGCTACGATGAAGGGCCAGGTGTAGGGGGGCCGTATGGGCCGTATCGCCAATCGGAGCGTAAGGAGCTGTATCAACAATATGCGAGGCAGCTTGTGGAGGCCGGGCATGCCTACTACGCTTTTGATACCCCGGAAGAGCTGGAGGAAATGCGGCGGCGGCTTCAGAAAAGCGGTAATCCGTCGCCCAAGTATGATGCGATTACGCGTATGAGCATGCGCAATTCGCTGACGTTGCCCGCCGAAGAGGTGGAAAAGCTGTTGGCGCAGGGTGTGCCCTATGTGATTCGGCTCAAGGTGCCGCGCCGAGAGACAATCCGCTTTTATGACCTGATCCGCGGATGGGTCTCTTTTGAGAGCTCCGAAATAGACGATCAGGTGCTCATCAAGTCGGATGGCATGCCCACTTACCACATGGCCAACGTGGTCGATGATCACTTAATGGGCATTACGCACGTGATCCGAGGGGAGGAATGGCTTTCGTCGACGCCCAAGCATGTGTTGCTGTATCGCTACCTGGGCTGGAAGATGCCCCAGATGGCGCACCTGCCGTTGATTCTTAGTCCCAAAGGCGGTAAGCTCTCCAAGCGGAACGCCGAGGCGCTGGGAATTCCCGTGCTGGTGCGTCAGTATCGAGAACTGGGTTATGAGCCTGAAGCCCTTGTGAACTACCTGGCCTTTCTGGGATGGAATCCGGGCACCGAACAGGAAGTCTTCACGCTGGAGGAGCTGATCGAAGCGTTCTCATTGGATCGGGTTCGTCCCGCGGCCGTACAGTTCAGTCTGGATAAGCTGAAATGGTACAACCAGCAGTTTATCCGGCGCATGTCGGTCGAAGAACTGGCGCGCAAAGCCCTGCCTTATTTAAAGCGGCATGGCATCGAAGCCGACGAAGCCTATGTGCAGCGGGTGGCTGCCTTGATGCAGGAGCGTATTACGTTTGTCGAAGAGCTGGCGACGTTCTGTCGTTTCTTCTACGAGGATCCGAGCTCGTACGAAGAAAAAGGCGTGCAGAAGCGCTGGAAGGCAAACTCGGCCGAGCTGGTGCGGGCCTACGCTGATCGATTAGAGCAGTTGGCGACGTTTACGGCGGAAACGGCCGAGCAGGCGCTTCGGCAGCTGGCCGAGGAGCAAGGTGTAAAAGCAGCGGAGATCATTCACCCGACGCGACTGGCCATCAGCGGGCTATCGTTTGGGCCGAGTCTGTTTGAGATGATGGAAGTTATCGGGAAGGAGGCGTGTGTGCGGCGGCTCCGTCGGGCTGCTGAGGTGCTGGGGTGAAGCGAGGATCCCCCTGCAACCGGCGATAATGGCGTACCAGGTCGAAGATGGCAATCCCGTAGGCCACGGCCACATTAAGCGATTGCTTGCTGCCAAACTGGGGAATCTCAAGGGCCAGATCGGCCCGTTCGATCAGCGAGGGTTGCACGCCGTAGAGTTCGTGTCCGACGATCAGCGCCAGCGGAAAGATGTGGTCTGGGAGCTGGTGGGTGTAGGTAGGGGTATCGGTCAGCTCCAGCACGGCGATCGTATAGCCAGCCGCGCGAAGAGTTTCGACCAGGGGCACGGGATCGGGCACGTATGCCCAAGGGACAGTTGCTTCGGCCCCCAGTGCCGTTTTGTGTAGCTGGCGATGGGCCGGCGTACCGGTGATACCGGTTAGATAGAGTTTCTCGATCCGAGCCGCATCGGACGTGCGGAAGATGGAACCCACGTTGTAGATTGAACGAATGTTGTCCAGGACCACCGCGATTGGGTGGCGCGGCAGGCGACGAAGCGTTTCGGGATCCGGACGTGGGATTTCGTGGTGAGCCAGTTTGCGCATACCATCGTCGCGGTTAAAGCGAAAAAAGAAAATTTAAGCCAGTGGTCTGAGGTTCCGTGATTATTGCCATTGATGGACCGGCGGGTGCCGGCAAAAGCACAACCGCGCGGTGTGTGGCCGAGCGATTGGGCTATCCGTATCTGGATACGGGCGCTATGTATCGGGCGCTGGCCCTGGCGCTGCTCCGGCAGGATCCCACGCTGCGTCAGGAACGGGTCCAGGAAGCCCTTGAGCGCACGCAGCTGCACGTTGTGTGGGACCGGGGTACGCTCCGTGTTTTTCTGGATGGCGAGGAGGTAACCGAGGCGATTCGTACTCCCGAGGTTAGCCAGGCGGCCAGTCGCATCAGTGCCTGGCCCCAGGTACGTGCGCGTTTGCTGGAAGAACAGCGACGCATCGGACGTGCCTGGGAGCAGCAGTATGGCGGGGTCGTGCTTGATGGCCGTGATATTGGCACGGTGGTCTTTCCAGAGGCCGAGGTGAAGATCTTTTTAGTGGCCGATCCAGAAGAACGGGCGCGGCGGCGCCAGCGCGAACTGGCTGCGCGGGGCCGGAAGGTACCGCTCCAGCAAGTGCTGGCCGAGATTCTGCAGCGCGACGCGCAGGATCAGCAGCGAGCTGTGGCCCCTCTTCGCAAAGCTGAAGATGCCATCGAACTCGACACAACTTCGCTGAGTATTGACGAACAAGTACAGCGCGTGTACGAGCTGGTTCGGGAACGCCAGCGTCGTTTGCACGTTTAGCGGCAACGCTTGCAGGCAGACGAAGACCGGAGCGCGGGCCTCCGGTTTGGCGTGCGAGGCCCGCATGTTCGTAACAGGCTGTAAACTGGCCCGTCCGGTGTGGCTGGAGAAGCCCGGACGGGTACACCAAACGAGGGACAGAAGGTGGGGCTCGCTTCTCCACGTGTGCCCGAGTTCTGCCTTCGGAAAAAAAGTCTATGACAGACGAACAGAAACAGCAACAGCAACAGCTAACCCCGTCCTCTGAAATGTCAGAGACGCCAGAAAAATCTCACGAGGAAGTACAGCAACCCGAATCGGAAACGGCTACATCGCCTGAACCCGCGCAGCCCGAGCACGACGAAGCGTCAGCGAACGAAACCGAGTCGGAGACTGCTGAGGCTCCAGAGACTGCTGAGCTGGAAACAACGCCGGTAGCCGAGCCCGTTGCTGAAACGTCGACTCCGCAAAGCCAACCGGTGCTGGGCTTCAAGGGAGAGATCACCGGGCCGGTGGTGAAGCTGGAGGATCTTGAACGGCAGCAGGAAACGCGTGAGATTGATCCTTTCCATGAGCAACTGCTTCAGCAGATCGAGCAGAGCTTTACCACGGTTCATGAAGGTGAGATTGTTACCGGTCGGATTCTGGCCGTTGGCGAGAAGGAGGTGCTGATCGATATTGGCTTTAAGAGCTCGGGCATCATTCCTCGTAACGAGTTTGGTGATACCGAGATTAAAGAGGGGGACGAAGTCGAGGTTTTTATCGAGAAGCTGGAGGATGCCCAGGGCCAGCTGGTGCTGTCGAAAACCAAGGCCGATCGTCTCCGCCGTTGGCAGCGTGTAGAGGACGCCTACTACAACGAGAAAGTCATCGAAGGCACAATCGTACGCCGTGTCAAGGGCGGAATGATTGCCGAGATCTTCGATGGCCTGGAGGCCTTTCTGCCGGGCTCGCAGATCGATGTGCGCCCCGTGCGCGACTTTGATGCCTACATTGGCAAGCGCATGGAGTTCAAGATCGTCAAGATCAATCCGGCCAACGAAAACGTAGTGGTCTCGCACCGCGCGCTCCTGGAGAAGGAGCTCCAGAAGCAGCGCGAAGAGATTCTTTCGAAAATGGAGCCCGGTCAGGTGCTCGAAGGCACCGTCAAAAACATCACAGACTTTGGTGTTTTTATCGATCTGGGTGGCGTCGATGGCCTGCTGCACATTACGGATCTTTCATGGGGGCGCGTCTCGCATCCATCCGAGCTGGTGCAGATGGGCCAGAAGCTGAACGTTGTGGTGCTGGACTACGACAAAGAGCGCCAGCGTATTTCGCTGGGTCTGAAGCAGCTTCAGCCCCATCCCTGGGAGAACATCGACGAGAAGTACAAGGAAGGCGATGTGGTTGAGGGTAAAGTGGTTTCCATTACCGACTACGGCGCTTTTGTCGAGCTGGAAAAAGGAATCGAGGGATTGGTGCACATCTCTGAGATGAGCTGGACCGACCATATCAAACATCCAAGCCAGAAGGTTTCGCTGGGCCAGCTCGTCAAGGTGAAGATTCTGCACATTGATCGCGAGGGGCGGAAGATCTCGCTCGGCATGAAGCAGCTGGAGCCCAATCCATGGGAAGGGCTTTCCGAGCGTTATCCGCCGGGCACGGTGCTGCGAGGTAAGGTGCGCAAGATTACCAACTTCGGCGTCTTTGTAGAGATCGAGCCGGGCATCGATGGCCTGGTGCATATCAGCGACCTGTCGTGGACGCGCCGCATCCAGCATCCGACCGAGGTGGTTAAGGAAGGCGAGGAGCTGGATGTGGTGGTCCTGGAGATTGACGAGGAAAACCGACGTATTTCGCTGGGCCACAAGCAGGTGCAGACGAATCCGTGGAACGACTTTGCCACGGTTTATGCCGAGGGGACCGATCATAAGGCCAAAGTGGTCCGTATCGAGGAAAACGGGCTGGTGGTCGAGCTCCCGTTGGGCGTGGAAGCCTTTGTGCCGGCGGGCGAACTCAAACACGGCAAGAACTTTCAGGAGTTCTATCAGGTGGAGGATGAGCTGGAATTGCGCGTGATTCGCTTCAGCGCGGCTGATCGGGAGATTGTGCTGAGTGAGGTGGCCAAAGAGCGGGCTGAAGAAGAGGCGAGGCGTGCCGAGGAGGAGCGGCGTCGCCGTGAGGAGCGCAAACAGCAAGAAAAGGCTGTGCGGGAGTACCAGCGCAAGGCCGTTACTGGCCCCACAACCCTGGGTGAACTTAGCGGTCTGGAAGACCTGAAGGCGCAGCTTGAGGCTGCTGAGAAGGCGGCGCAGGAAGCGGAGCAGGAGGCTGTGGCAGCGGACCCATCGTCGGCCGAAGCCCCGTCTGCGTCTGACGAAGAAGCTAACCCATCGGACGAGACGTCCACGGATAAGGAGAACTGACCCCTGCGTCCAAGGCGTAAATAAATCGACAGGGCGGCAACCTGTGCGTTGTCGCCCTGTTTTATTGAGTTGGATCACTGCGATACATATACCACGATGGCTTCGAAAAAAGACATAGAAAAGGCAACGGCGCTTTCGGGTGAAGCAGCTGCAGCGAACGTGCAGGCCGGAACGCCTGTATATCAGGACGATACGCATCGCTTTCCTGATTGGAAAGGGGTCAGTGTCAAGCAAATCGAGCTGGATCGGGTACTGCTGGGACGTACCGAGGGGCGGGTGCATACGCTCCTGTCGCACCTGCTGGTCGATCACACGCTGCACCACTACTTGAGCTATGCCAATGCCGTATCGGTAAGGCGGCTGGGGTATAACGATCACGGGCCGGTTCATGCCCGGATCGTCACCTATAATGCGCTGAAGATCCTGCGTCTGCTACATGAGGGGGGCATTCGCCCTTCGCTTGAGGCGGAGGAAGTAGGAACCTATGAGGATGCGCAGGTGGCCGTGGCACTGGCTGCTTTTCTACATGACGCTGGTATGGGCGTTACCCGTGAGGGGCATGAGCAGTGGGCCCTGACACTGGTCGATCCGTTCATCCAGCATTATCTGGCGCTGGTCTATGCAGAGGGCGATCCCATGATTGCCGTGCTACGGGCGCTGGTGCACGAATGCATTGTGGGGCATATGGGCAACGTGCGAATTCATTCGATTGAGGCCGGCGTAGTGCTGGTGGCTGATGGAACCGACATGACACATGGCCGCTCACGCATTCCCCAGATGATTAACCGCGATCCCATGATCGGCGACATCCACCGCTACTCGGCCAGTGCCATCACGCGCGTACACATCGGTCCCGGTGAGCGCAAGCCAGTCCGCATCGCTGCTTACATGGAACATGTAACCGGACTGTTCCAGGTCGAAGAAGTCCTGATGCATAAAGTGAAGGCGTCGACAATCATGCAACATCTGGAAATCTGTGCCTATGTGGGCAACGATCCCCCGCGTTTCTACCTGCGCTGAATCTGCTTGAGTAAGCGGCCTGCACCTGCTATCTTCCAGCAGTTTTCCGTTTCCGTAAGTCACCATCAGGGGTTATGGCTGCGTCAATCAAAATCCTGCTTCCGGAGTCAGAGCTGCCCACGCACTGGTATAATCTGAACGCTGATCTAAAGGCGTTAGGCGTCACCTTGCCGCCTGTGTTGCATCCTGGTACGAAGCAACCCATAAGCCCATCAGATCTGGCCGCGCTATTTCCTGAAGCGCTCATTGCCCAGGAGGTGAGCACGGAGCGCTACATTGCGATTCCCGAACCCGTGCGCGACGTTTACCGGCTCTGGCGGCCTACCCCTCTGTTTCGGGCCCGGCGGTGGGAGCAGGCGCTCGATACCCCTGCCCGCATTTACTATAAGTACGAAGGCGTCAGTCCTACAGGCAGCCATAAGCCCAATACGGCTGTGCCGCAAGCTTACTACAATGCTCGGGAAGGTGTCCGACGCATCACGACAGAAACCGGCGCCGGCCAATGGGGGAGTGCGCTGAGCTTTGCCTGCCAGGTGTTTGGCCTGGATTGCAAGATATACATGGTGCGGGTGAGCTATGAACAGAAGCCTTATCGCCGGGTGCTTATGCAGGCATGGGGGGCCACTGTAGTGGCAAGTCCGAGCCCCGAGACAGAAGCCGGTCGGCGTGTACTGGCTGCGGATCCCGACAGTACCGGTAGTCTGGGTATTGCGATCAGTGAGGCCGTCGAGGAAGCCGCTACACGCGACGGCACGAAATATGCGCTGGGGAGCGTACTCAACCATGTGCTACTTCATCAGACCGTCATCGGACAGGAAGTCCTCCGTCAATTGGAGTTGGCCGGAGCCGATTGGCCTGATGTTATCGTAGGGTGCGTGGGCGGTGGTAGCAACTTCGCCGGATTTGCTTTTCCATTCCTGGCTGAGCGGGTGCGTTCCGGACGCACGACGCGTATTGTGGCTATCGAGCCGGCAGCTGCCCCGTCGCTTACGCGCGGCGTTTACGCCTATGACTTTGGTGACACGGCTCAGCTGACGCCCCTGGTAAAGATGTATACGCTCGGGCACGACTTTATTCCAGCCCCTATTCATGCAGGCGGACTGCGCTATCATGGCATGAGTCCGCAGGTAAGCGCACTGTATGCAGCCGGTCTGATTGAGGCGAAGAGCGTACCCCAGAATTCAATGTTCGCCGCAGCGCTGAGCTTTGCGCGCAGCGAAGGGATTGTCCCGGCTCCAGAGGCTGGCCATGCCGTCTGGGGCGCCATGCAGGAAGCGCTGGCAGCGCGCGAAGCCGGCGAGGCGCGCACGATCGTGTTTAATCTCTGCGGTCACGGACACTTCGACCTGAGTGCCTACGAAGCTTATCTGGCCGGCCAGCTCGAAGACTTTGAATACCCGGAGGAGGCGGTACGCCACAGTCTGAAGACGCTGCCACAGATCGACTGAAATATAACACGCATGGAAGCCATCATCGAGGCGCTGGACGGACATCCCGTCTGGCTGGGGTTTGTGGGCGGTCTGGTTATCGCTGCGCTGAACATGGGGGGCGCTTTGTTGCTGCTGTTCTGGCCCCGTCCGTCGCCGCGCTTTCTGGATGCGGCACTGGGCTTTGCGGCCGGGGTGATGCTGACGGCCAGCTTTACCAGTCTGATCCTGCCAGGTATCGAGTATGGGGGATTGCTGCCGGTGCTGGGCGGGCTTATGCTGGGAGCGCTTGTGATGGACGCTGGCGATCGCTGGCTGCCTCACGAACACTTTATCAAAGGGCATGAAGGTCCCGACGTGCACCGTCTCCGCCGCGTATGGCTGTTTATCATCGCGATTACGTTGCACAACATGCCTGAAGGGTTGGCGGTGGGGGTCAGTTTTGGAAGTGGTCATTATCGCGAGGCCGTTCAACTTATGCTGGCCATTGGGATCCAGAACATTCCCGAGGGGCTGTCCGTGGCTGTTTCTTCGCTCAGTGCCGGACTGGGGGCCCGATTTTATGCAAGTATGGTTGGTGTGCGCTCAGGACTGGTGGAGATTCCGGCTGCCGTGCTGGGGGCTGCCCTGGTACATTATATGATGGTGCTTTTGCCCTGGGCGATGGGGTTTGCCGCCGGTGCGATGCTTTACGTCATCAGTCATGAGATTCTGCCAGAAACGCACCGTATGGGGCATGAGCGGCTGGCTACACTGGGGACCATACTGGGCATTATCGTTATGCTCACGCTTGACGTGGCCCTGGGTTGAAAAGCAAACGCCGGCGCGTTGCGCGCCGGCGTTCACGCCTTGGAAAACATGGAAGCGATTACTCCACAGTGATCTTGCGCGGCTGGTGCGCAGCCAGCTTCGGGATCCGGATGGTAAGGACGCCATCCCGCATTTCTGCCTTAATGCCAGCCGGATCAATGGTTTGTGGCAGGGTAAAGCTGCGGAAGAAGCGCCCATGTGGACGTTCCACATGCCGCACCGTTTCCTGATCACTATCGTACTCAGCCTTCCGCTCACCTGAAACCGTCAGTACCCCCTCATTAAACTGGAGGTCCAGGCTTTCTTTGGACACGCCCGGTAGATCCATACGGATCAGGTAGGCTTCGGCCGTTTCCGACAGGTCCGCGCGAGGAGTCCAGCCGGCCGGTGCTTCGGTCGCTTCAGCACCCTGCAGAAACTCGTTAAACAGCCGGTTCATCTCGCGCTGCAGCGTTGTGAAACCCGGGAAATAAATACGCTCAGCCATGGCTTTTACGGGTTGGTTGGAGTATGCTTTGTTTTAGAGCGACAGGCTGTCGTGCCTGCGTTCGTTTGCAGTACGGCGGGAAAACCGTGCCGGGTGCCAGAATGAACGAAAAGGATGCACGGAATGTCGCTTCTGACAGCATGGCCTGGGACTTGCAAAAGACGACAGGTGGTTAGAAGGCCTGTCACTTCGACAGGCAAGCATTCGTTCACAAAACCAGCGCAGGTACCATGGCCGTAACAAAACAGCTTCCGCAAGAACAGTGGCAGGAATACTTTGACAACTTTACCCGAACGTTTCTGGAAGATCTGAATCCAGAAGCTGCAGTTGTGGAGGTGCTCGATCCCCGGCTGGGTGATCAGTTCGAATCGGACTATGCCCGTGTTATCGGAATCAGCTATGATCCTAAAGATAATGTCTTTGAGGTAGCGCTGGAGGGCGTGGATCATCTCGTATACCGTCCCCGAGAGATCTGGGTTGTAGAGGAAGACGATGGATTTGTAAGTACCATTGAAGTGGTGCGCGGGGATGGCACGAAGGAAATCATTCGGTTGCAGCATGTTGGATTGCAGCGGGCGCAGCAATAAGAAAATCTTATCATAGATTTTACGAAAATGGGTCGGTGAGGTACCAGCGTCGAGCGGAGAAGTGTACCGTTAACGAATCAAAGCCAATACGATGGCGGAATTGATGGCAGTTTCCAGGTTCGAGCGGCTGTTCCGTATGGCTGCGGGCCTGGATGTAGACAAAAGCGATCTCAAACGTTTGAGTAATTTTGTGCGGCAGAAGATTTACGATCTGCTGCTGGCTGCACAGGCAGCAGCTCGGGCGAATGGCCGTGACGTGATTCAGGTGCATGACCTGCCTATCACAAAGGGTCTACGTGAACGTATCCGTGCTTTTGAGGCGCTTGACACCGAGTTGGAGCTGGAGCCTGTGCTGGAACATCTGGCGGAACTGCCGCCGCTGGAGCTGGCTTACAGTTACGAGGTGGAGAACGAACTCCCCCGCCTGGTAGGAGCGCTTACGGTGGCGCTGGCACAAGCGTTCAAGGTACTGGACCCAGAGGTCAAGAATCCCCAGTCCTTGCACTGGGAGCGGGCAATAGCGATTTTCAATCTGCTATTGTAGACTTATGGTAAACCTGTCAGTTTGTTGTCATGAATGATCTGTTTTTCCTGTTTCTTATCCTGATGAGTCTGACACCTGCGCTGCGCCAGCAGATTCTGGAGGCGCGTCGTGCGCAGATTATGCGACGGTTGGAGCAGCGGCGGGGTTCACGCGTCATTTCACTGATCCACCGACAGGAGACGGTCTCGCTGCTGGGTATTGGCATCCACCGATATATTTCCATCGAGGATGCAGAGGAAGTGTTGCGGGCCATTCGCATGACGGACCCCGCCTGTCCTATTGACATGATTGTGCATACGCCGGGAGGGTTGGTGCTGGCCGCCGAGCAGATTGCCTGGGCGTTGGCGCAGCATCCGGCTAAAGTAACGGTCTTTGTGCCCCATTATGCGATGAGTGGTGGCACGTTACTGGCTCTGGCTGCCGATGAGATTGTGATGGATCCGTTTGCTGTGCTCGGACCGGTTGATCCTCAGATCGGCCAGTATGCTGCGGCTTCTATTGTGGCCGCCGTACGCCGAAAAGGTCCTGGCCAGGTCAGTGATGAGACCCTGATGCTGGCCGACGTGGCCGAGAAAGCACTTGGACAGGTTGCACACAGCGTACAGCGATTGCTCGAACGTAAAATGCCGGCTGACCAGGCAGCCCGAGTAGCAGAAGTGCTGACCAGTGGGGTATGGACGCACGATCATCCGTTGCGGGTGGATGAAGTGCGTGCGCTTGGCCTGCCGGTCTCCACTAATATGCCACCGGAGATCTATTCGCTCATGGCCTTGTATCCGCAGCCTACCCGCACGCGGCCTTCGGTCGAATACGTACCGCTTCCCTATCGTTCCGATAGACCAGCTGGACAGCAGCCATCATGATTCCCATAGGTGACGACGTTCCTGAACGGTACTATCCGTTTGTAACCTACACGCTGATCGGGCTCAACGTCTTCTTTTTCTTCGTAGAGCTGCTCCAGGGACCGCGCCTGGAAGCCTTTCTGTATCGTTGGGGGACAGTTCCAGCCTGGGTGATGAACTGGCAGGAGCAGCCCGAGGTGCTTCTGACCCTGTTTACGTCGATGTTTCTCCATGGCGGCTTTGCCCATCTGTTTGGCAACATGATTTACCTGAGCGTCTATGGCAAGTCGCTGGAGGGGACCATTGGATCGGGCCGTTTTCTGGTATTTTATCTGCTCAGTGGACTGGCAGGAGGCATAGCGCATGTGCTTATGAATCCTACCAGCACGGTACCGGCCATTGGGGCCAGCGGAGCCATCTCGGGTGTGCTGGGTGCTTATTTGATACGCTTCCCACGGGCTACGGTCTTTCTGGTAGTACCTCTACTGTTCTTTTTCCCGATTGTGGCATTGCCGGCCTCGTTTGTGTTGCTCTGGTGGTTCGCGTTGCAAATTATAGGAGGATTAACTTCGACGGCTTTTACCCAGGTGGGCGGCGGTGTGGCCTACTGGGCACACATTGGAGGGTTTGTAGCCGGATTGCTCCTGATCACCCTCTTTTACCCTCGCCGGGAACGTCGGCCTTTCCGCTACTATGGAACCCCAGATCGGCGTTACTGGGCCTACTGGGAAGGATAGGAAGGTGAGATCTTTTCCAGCTCGGCGGTTTCCTGTGCCGAGAGGCCAAGCTGGCGTGCGTGCCGAGCGGTGAGCGGTGTGCGGAACAGGGAACTACAGGCCACGAACGCCTGGGCTGGTCCGACCAGCACCAGACGATCGCCCGGACGTACCTGAAAGTCGCCTCCCGGACTGGGAATGAGGCGGTTATCGCGGTAGGCAGCCAGCACCGTGATGCCATACCGAGGGCGTAGAGCCAACTCGGCCAGAGTGCGTCCGGCTGCTGGCGCTCCGGGATGCACAACCACTTCACGGGTGTGCAGTTGATCCGGCGAAAGCGCGGAAAGCACATGGTGCACCTGATCTGGATGCCGGAAGGCCTGATAGTTGTCCGCTCGTAGCGCCTGAATTTCGGCGGCCACTTCCTGAGCTGGCAAACCATAGGCGTCCAGTACATGGGAAAACAACCGCAGGGGTGTTTCCAACTCTTCGGGTACCACCAGATCAGCACCAGCTTCGCGCAGGGTATCGACATCCCGTAGCAGACCAGCTCGTGCGATGATGCGCAATGTGGGGTTCAGGTAATGGGCCAGGCGTACCAGACGCTCAGCTGCGGTGCGGTCGTCAATCAACACAACGAGAGCTTTGGCCCTGTGGATACCGGCTGCTTCCAGGATGGGGCGACGGCTGGCATCGCCCAGGAGAGCTGGTAGACCCGCTTCGCGGGCTTCCCGTACCCGGTGCGGATCCAGATCAATTACCAGCATGGGAAGCTGCAGCGGACGTAACATCCAGGCCAGGTGCTGCCCGTCACGGCCGTAGCCTACCAGGATCAGGTGGTTTTCCAGTGAGGCTTGGGGCTCCTCGGCAGTCAGGTTGGCCGGCAGGCGGACGGGCCAACGCGCTTCGAGCCAACTGCCCAGCCGGTGTCCGGCTGGCAATAACAGGGGAGTGGCTAACATAAGCAGTACGGCCGCTGCAATGAACAGCGCATCGCCGTCTGGATGCCCCAGCGGTTGCAGGCCGACCTCACGGCCCATTCGTTCCAGCACAAAAGAGAACTCTCCGATCTGCGCCAGTCCAAGCCCTACAATGGAGGCCACGCGCGGTCCATAGCCGAGCGCCAGCACGCTGCCGCCTGTTATCAGGGCTTTCAACACCACTACGAGCAGGGCAATACCGAGCACCGTCACGGGATGTGTCAGCACAAACCGAACGTCCAGCAGCATGCCGACCGACATAAAGAACAGGGCATTGAAGACGGTGCGTAGGGGCAGGATCTCGCTGAGGGTATGTTCGGCGTAGGGACTTTCGCTGACCACCAGTCCAGCCAGGAAGGCACCCAGGGCCAGGCTGATACCAAACAGTCCGGTGACAAAAGCCGTCCCGAAACAAAGTGTGACGACAGCTAACAGAAACAGCTCATGACGGTAGGTGCGGGCTACGTAGTCCAGCAGGCGAGGAATCAGTAGTCGGGCCAGTAGGAGCACGATCCCAATAATCAACAGGGCTTTCAGTACGGTGAGCACGACGTCGGTCAAGGCACCGCCCACGCCGCCCATGATGGGTACCAGCAGGACCAGCCCCACGGCAGTCAGGTCCTGAAAGATCAGAATAGCCAGGCTGGCCTGTCCGGCTGCACTGCCGGTTTCTCCGCGTTCGGCCAGCAGACCCATCACCAGCGCGGTGCTGCTGAGCGCCACCAGGGTGCCCGTGAAAATTGCGGTCGGCCAGGCGACCCCGATCATGTGCAACAGCAACGCCACCAGCGCTGTCGTGACGCTTACCTGAAGCAGGCCGCCGCCCACGACCAGGCGACGCAGTCGGGCTAACTTTTCCAGACTGAATTCAACCCCGATAGAGAAAAGCAACAGAATAACGCCAATTTCGGCCATACGGCCGATCAGGGTCTCATTCTGCACCAGTCCGATACCACCGGGACCCACCAGGACGCCGGCCAGCAGAAAGCCTACCACCGGCTCCAGCCGGAATCGATAACAGAGGTAGGCAATGGCCGTCCCGGCTCCGAGTAACGTTACCAGTTCACCCAGAAAAGGAAGCTGTAGGCCTGCCGCCAGTAGCATGGAAGTAACCGGATCTTTGCGTGCTTAACAGAAACATGCCAGAAACGAAGGGTTGGGAAGCGGGTTCTTGGAAGACATACAATATGCGTAACAAATCCGATATAAGTGTATGGCAGATGAGCTGCAAGGCACATTGGAGGTGGCAGCGCAGGCGCCGGTGCAGACCGACCGTGAGCTCACGGTTGAGGTGGGGTGGGTGCTGGCCGGCGTCTTTGACGAGGTGGATCGCCGGGCGCTGGCATTGGCCCGTGCGCGCCTGGCTCAGCTGCTGACAGCGTGGTTTCCTGGCTTCTGCTGGCGCTTTCCGGTGGTCTGGCGTCGGGAGCTACGGCCGATGTCGCCTGTCGAGCCAATTGAACTACTGGAGGCCGCTACTGACGAACGGGACCATGGACGCTGGGACTTTGTGTTGGTGGTTACGGCAGCCACCCTGAAAAGTCACTACAAGCCCTTTGCCTTGGGAGCACCTTCGTCAGCACTTGACGCTGCGGTGCTTTCAACGCAGCGGCTGGACCCCATTGTGGAAGATGAACAGGTTGAAGAGCATGAGCGGATTGAAACCATTGCCCGACGGGTAACGGCACTGGCCGTCCATCTGCTGGGGCATTTGAACGGACTCGCCCATCAGGACGACCCGTCTGATTTTATGTACGACCTGAAGACGGTGGCTGATCTGGATGGTATGCACGTCTTGCAGGAGCAGGCGCGTATGGAAAAAGCACTGCAGGAAGTGGCTGCCGAACGGTTGGAGGAGACTGCCACCTATCGACAGCCCGGTCTGGTTCACAGATGGCGGGCGCGTCTGGGGTTCGGATTGCTTGTGTTATGGCGCGAGCGCCGTAACATCTGGGAGGCCGTGCGTGAGGTCGAACCCTGGCTGTTTCCGATGCGCTTCAGCCGTCTGACGACGGCGGCTTTTTCCGCGCTGCTTTTTCTGCTGATGACCGCTGAAGTCTGGGAGCTGGGAATGCAACAGCCTCCGCTACGTGTGGCCCTGCTGGCGTTACTGGCTCTGGCAGGCACCTCGTTTTACCTGCTGCAACGGCAACATCTGCTTCGGCAACATCGCTGGGAGGTGCGCTTCAGTGAGCAGCGCACGGTTGCCGCTATCGCCGCCAGTGTATCCGTTGTCCTGGGCATGGCCACCACCTTTGTCCTCCTCTTTGGCGTTGTACTGCTCGTGAGCCAATTGCTGTTTACGTTTCGGCTTGTTACCGGATGGACAGCATTGGTACCTACCTGGCAGCACTATTTAACATTTGCCGGCTTTGTAGCTACACTGGGGCTGGCAGCCGGTGCCCTCGGTGCCTCCTTTGAACAGGGGGTCTATTTCCGCCATGTACTACTCATCGACGAAGAAACTTAGTCCTGGGCCGTATCGATCTGTGCTCGTTGCAGCCGACCGCTGTAGTCGATATAGACCGTTTTCGTTTCCGTATAGAAATCAAACACCTCCCAGCCTCCTTCGCGGTGGCCGTTGCCGGTCTGCTTGACGCCTCCAAAGGGCAGGTGGGCTTCGGCGCCAATGGTAGGCGCATTCACATACACGATGCCAGCCTCCAGCTCCTGTATTGCTCGGAGGGCGCGGGCGATGTCCCGTGTGTAGATCGCGGATGAGAGTCCATAGCGCACCTTGTTGGCCACGGCAATGGCTTCCTCCAGGGAGCCCACCTTTAGCACAGAGAGTACCGGACCAAAGATTTCTTCCTGGGCAATGCGCATCTCGGGTGTCACATCCACAAAGATCGTGGGCTCGAAGAAAAAGCCTTCGTCCAGTTCCGGACCGGTAGCGCGGCGTCCTCCCAGCACCAGACGCGCACCTTCCTGAAGACCGAGTGCTACGTAGCGCTGCACTTTTTCAAGAGCGGCCTGGTTGATGAGCGGCCCCATGTCGGTGCCCTCGGCGTTGCCATCACCCAGGCGTAGACGCTGCGCCGCTTCACAGAGCCGTTCGACCACTTCGTCGTGGATCGCTTCATGGAGAATGAGTCGGCTGGTGGCTGTGCAGCGTTGGCCGGTGGTGCCAAAAGCTCCCCAGAGGACGCCGTTGACCACCAGATCCAGATCGGCATCTTCCATAACAATGAGCGGGTTTTTTCCGCCCATTTCCAGCGAGCAACGTTTGTGCAGGCGACCACAAAGGCTACCGATGCGGGCGCCCACCTCCGAGGAGCCAGTAAACGAAATGGCTTGGACCTCTGGATGCTCTACCAGGGCAGCTCCCGCCTCAGCATCGCCGTGCACCAGATTGATCACCCCGGGGGGGACGCCTGCCTCGATGAGCGTCTGTACAAAAAGCATCCCGCTGTGCGGGGCATCTTCGCTGGGTTTGAAGACCACGGTGTTCCCGCAGGCCAGCGCCGGGAAAATTTTCCAGCTCGGTACGGCTACCGGAAAGTTCCAGGCCGTGATGACCCCTACGACACCCAGGGGTTGCCGGATGGTCATGTTGAACTTATCGGGCAGTTCGCTGGGTACGGTGTGTCCGAAAAGGCGACGCGTTTCACTGGCGGCATAGTAGGCTGTGTCGATGGCTTCCTGCACGTCGCCGCGGGTCTCAAAAAGGGGCTTGCCCATTTCCCGCGTCATGGCCCGGGCAATTTCGTCTTTCCGGGCTCGAAGGAGATCGCCAGCCCGACGCAGGATCTCCCCACGCTGAGGAGCCGGCAGGTGTCGCCAGGATGGAAAGGCCGCGCGTGCGGCTGCGACGGCCTGATCAACATCGGTTGCGTTTGAATGTGGAAACAGACCGATTAGGTCAGACCAGCGAGCCGGGTTACGATCTTCGAAGCGACGTCCCGAGGTACTATCGACCCACTTTCCGTTGATATAGTTGTGAAAAATCGTGGCCATGAGGAAACCTGATGGCTGTTTGAAAGCGTTTCCGAACTACCTGATTTAAAATAGGACATACAGAGGGTCCCTGCCAACTCGAACGGACGTGCTTGTATCTGCAGCCAAAGATGTATATTCCAGATCCAGCCGTAGATTAAACAATGAAGCCCATGACCGACCGTGCCGCTTTCTTGTCCTCGCTGGAGTCGCGGCTGGCCTCACGTGCGCGTAACGTGCCTCCGAGCGGCATCCGGCGCTTTTTTGAGATTGCCGCCACGATGGATGATGTGATCTCACTGGGCATTGGCGAGCCGGATTTCGTCTCGCCACCAGCAGCTATTGAGGCGGCCATTGCTTCGCTGCGCGCTGGTCAGACAGGCTATACCGCCAATGCCGGGCTGATGGAGTTGCGCGAAGCGATTGCTGAGGAGCTGGCCCGACGCTACAGAGTGCATTACGATCCGGCTCGTGAAATTCTGGTTACCGTAGGGGTGGCCGAAGGCATTCAGCTGGCTATGCTGGCGTTGGTGGAGCCGGGTGACGAAGTGCTGATTCCGGAGCCCTGCTTTGTGTCGTACGGGCCGACGGCCATGTTTGCCGGGGGACGGGTGGTGTATGTGCCCACGTCGGTAGCGAACGATTTTCAAGTGACCGCTGCCGATCTGGAGCCCTACATTACGCCGCGTACCAAGGTGCTGATGATCGGCTATCCGAACAATCCGACCGGTGCTGTACTGCGCCGAAAGACCATGGAGGAAATCGGGGAGCTGGTCGTTCGGCATGATCTGTTTATCATCTCGGATGAGATTTACGATCGGCTGATTTACGGTCGTGCCTATGAAGAAGGGCATGTGTGCGTGCCTTCGATTCCGGGGCTTCGCGAGCGGACCGTTTTGCTGGGTGGTTTTTCCAAGGATTATGCAATGACGGGATGGCGTATTGGCTACGCCTGTGCGCCGGAGCCCATTTTGAAGGCGATGTACAAGTTGCACCAGTACATTGTGATGAGCGCGCCTACTATGGGGCAGGTGGCTGCTTTGGCAGCCCTTCGGGAGGCGCAGGAGGATGTGGAGCGGATGCGTCGGGCCTACGACGAACGGCGGAGAGTGATTGTGGACGGTCTGCGCGCGGCCGGTTTGCCCACGTTTGAGCCGGAGGGGGCTTTTTACTGCTTCCCGGACATTCGTTCGACCGGACTCACCTCCGAAGTGTTCGCCCAGCGGTTGTTGCGGGAGGAGCGGGTGGCGGTGGTGCCGGGGGATGCGTTCGGGCCCAGTGGGGATGGGTATGTGCGGTGTTCGTATGCGACCTCGCTGGAGAATGTGCGGGAGGCGGTGCGTCGGATTCAGCGGTTTGTAGCGCGGGTGAAGGAGGAACAGCGGGTGGAAACCTGAGTGGGTTCTGGTCGTTGCCAGGAGCCTATTAGAGGAGCGGTGGTTAGGTGTGCAACTAAATCCGTTATTGCAATGCAAGAAAAAATCCAAAGCCTGTTAGAGCGTGTGGACACGCTCGGGAGGTTTCTTTGACATCCCCGGGCGACGACAGAAAATTGCGCGGCTAAACGAAGAGCGGTTGGCGCCGGGTTTCTGGAATGACCCCCAGCGGGCGCGTGAGGTAGAGAAGCAGATTGCCGAGGAAGAATCCTGGGTGACGGCGTGGGAGCGTCTGCGCCGTCAGGCCGAGGACGTGCAGACCCTGCTGGAATTGCAACAGGAGGAACCCGAAGCGGATCTTCAGGAGGAACTTGCCCAGGAGGTGGCCCGCCTGGAGCAGCAGCTTGACGAACTGGAGCTGCGGAGTCTGCTGACTGACCCTGACGATCATCGGAATGCCATTCTGACCATTCATCCAGGAGCGGGTGGAACGGAAAGCCAGGACTGGGCGGAGATGCTCCTGCGTATGTACACCCGATGGGGAGAGCGGCACGGCTACGACGTGGAGCTTCTTGAATACCAGGCGGGTGATGTGGCCGGTATCAAGAGTGCCTCGCTGCGTATTGCCGGACCTTACGCTTACGGATACCTGAAAGGCGAGTCCGGCGTGCATCGACTGGTGCGTATTTCGCCGTTTGATGCAAGCGGCCGGCGCCATACTTCATTTGCCAGTGTGTTTGTCTATCCGGAAATCGACGACACGATTGAGGTCAACATTCGCCCGGATGAGATCGAAATGCAGACGTTCCGCAGTAGCGGAAAAGGAGGGCAGAACGTCAACAAGGTCGAAACGGGTGTACGTCTGATCTGGCGTGGTAAGCTTTCCAATGGGGAAGAGGCTAAGGTGGTTGCTGAGTGCACGGAAGAACGCAGTCAGCTCCAGAACCGGCAGCGGGCCCTTACGATGCTTAAAAGCCGCATCTACCAGCTGGAGCGGGAGATCCGGGAGGCGGAAAAGCGTAAACGAGAGTCTCAGAAGAAAAAGATCGAATGGGGCAACCAGATCCGTTCTTACGTCTTTCAACCGTACACGATGGTCAACGACCATCGCACCGAAACTAAAATAACGGATGTGCAGGCCGTTATGGACGGTGACCTGGACCCGTTCATTCGGGCCTACCTGCTATCGCAGGTGAACGAAGTCTCTTAAGATGCCCGAGCGCTATCAGTTCGACTTCCTGGTTATCGGGAGTGGCATCGCGGGTCTGACGTTTGCCCTGCGCGTGGCCAACCATGGCTCAGTAGCTCTTGTGACTAAAAAGGAAAGCGTCGAATCCAACACGAATTACGCGCAGGGGGGCATCGCGGCCGTCATGGATGCGGCCGACTCGTTTGAGCAACATGTGCAGGATACGCTCGAAGCAGGGGCAGGATTATGTGATCGCGAGGTAGTGGAGACCGTGGTGCGGGAAGGCCCGGAGCGGATTCGTGAGTTGATTGCGCTCGGGGCTCAGTTTACCTATGAGAACGGACGACTTCACCTGGGGCGTGAGGGCGGACATTCGCGGAATCGTATTGTGCACGCCGCTGATGCGACGGGCCGTGAGGTTGAGCGGACCTTGCTGGCGCACGTGCGGGCCCATCCCAACATCCACATCTTTGAATACCACTATGCCGTCGATCTGATCACCGAACATCATTTGGGGCAGTACGTCTCGCGTCTGCGTCCCGACATTCACTGCTTCGGAGCGTACGTGTTGGATGAGCGTGCGGATGTTGTACATACGTTTCTGGCAAAAGCGACTTTGCTGGCTACCGGCGGCTCCGGCCAGGTGTACCTGCACACCACCAATCCGTTGGTAGCCACGGGCGACGGGGTTGCCATGGCCTATCGGGCCAAGGCTCGTGTGGCCAACATGGAGTTTATTCAGTTCCATCCGACCACGCTTTTTGATCCAGAAGGCACGGAAGATCGTTCGTTCTTGATCAGCGAAGCTGTGCGGGGAGAGGGAGCGCGGCTTTACAATCTGGCCGGCGAACGCTTCATGCTCCAGTATGATCGGCGGGCTGAGCTGGCGCCTCGCGACATTGTAGCCCGTGCCATTGACGATCAGCTCAAGCGGCGTGGTGAGCCGCATGTATGGCTGGACATTTCGCATCGGCCGGCCGAGGAGATCAAGCGGCGCTTTCCGAACATCTATCAAACCCTGCTGCGCTATGGCATCGACATGACGCAGCAACCCATCCCGGTAGTACCGGCAGCGCACTATCAGTGCGGGGGCGTGCTGACTGACCTGCACGGTCGTACCACGATCCATGGGCTCTACGCAGCTGGTGAAGTGGCCTGCACGGGGTTACACGGGGCCAACCGGCTGGCCAGTAACTCGCTGCTGGAGGCCCTGGTTTTTGCGCGGCGTGCGGCCGAAGACGCCATACAGTACGTTCAGGCACAGACCTGGCGTACGGACGTGCCCGCCTGGGATGATCGGGGCACTGAGCGTCCGCAGGAATGGGTGCTCATTTCGCACAATCGGGATGAATTGCGCCGGATTATGTGGGATTATGTGGGCATCGTACGCTCGCAACTTCGTCTGGAGCGCGCGCTGCGCCGTACCCGTTTGCTCTACGAAGAAACAGAGGACTTCTACCGGCGGGCTCGGCTTTCGCCGGGATTGTGTGAGCTGCGCAACATGATTGCCGTCGCCTATCTGATTATTCGAAGTGCGCAGATGCGGCGTGAAAGCCGCGGGTTGCACTATATGCTGGACTATCCCGAACCCGTCGAAAGCGAACGGAGACCCACGCTGGTCTGAGGAACCCGCTTCGCAGGCGGTCGTTTATCCGTCGGAAGTGAGCGGGTTGTAGGGTCGCCTCCACGGAACGGAGTCGGTGTGTACGAAAAGGGGGGCTCAAGCCGCCCTTTTTTCGTTCAACCCGCTCAGGTAGTAACGCCCGGCCGTCCGTGGTGCGGGCGTTTTTTACAGCGGAGAACGACGATGATGCAAGCAGCATACGGGATGTCGGCGCTGATCGAGCAGATCCGCGCCCGGGTTGAAGAGGTTTTGCAGGGGACGTCGTTCTTTCTGATTGATGTTGTTGTGCGCGGCCGACGAGGGGCGCCTGTGGTTGAGATCTATATTGACGGCGACCACGGCCCCTCACTTCGGGACCTGGAGCACTTGAGTCGAGAGATCGGTTTTTTACTCGATAGTGATGAACTTTTGCCCGGCTCGTACACGCTGAATGTGTCCTCGCCGGGCGTTGATCGGCCGCTGGTGCATCCCCGACAGTACCCTAAACATGTGGGGCGCGAGTTGGAGGTGCAGCTGGTGGCTGCCGAAGAAGGATTGGCTGAGCGACTGCGCGGGACGTTGCGGCAGGCCGATGCCGAAGCGATTGAGCTGCAACTTCCCGACGGATCGCAACGCCGATTGCGCTATGAAGAAATTCAAACGGCCCGCGTCTGTCTGCCCTGGTAAGGCGGGCCCTAAAGCCGTTGACAGGTGAGCCATGCAGAACAGCGAGCTGGTATCTTCCTTTGCGGAGATTGCCCACTCAAAGGGCATCGATCGGGATACCCTCCAGTTGATCGTCGAGGATGTCTTCCGGGCCATGATCCGGAAGCGCTATGGATCGGACGAAGCATTCGAGATCATCTTTAACCCGGATCATGGCGATATCCAGATCCTCCACATTCGGGAAGTTGTGCCCGACTGGGAGCTGGAGGATCCCGTTACCCAGATTGAGCTGAGTGAGGCGCGCAAGATTGATCCCGACTTTGAAGTCGGTGACGAAGTGGCCAGCGAACTCAATATTTCTGAGTTCGGGCGACGGGCGATTATGACGGCGCGCCAGACGTTCAGCCAGCGCATTCGGGATCTGGAAAAAGAAAAGATCTATCAGGAGTATTCAGAGCTCGTCGGTGAGATCGTGGTCGGCGAGATCTACCAGATCCGTCGACGCGAAGTGCTGGTCATGCACAATCGCACAGAGCTCATCCTGCCGCGTGAAGAACAGATTCCACGGGATCGCTATCGCAAGGGGGATACGCTGCGGGCCGTGGTCAAAGAAGTGCGGCGTGAGTCCGGTGGTGCACCGCAGGTGATTATCAGTCGCGCCGATCCGGTCTTTCTGGAGCGGCTGCTTGAGCTTGAGGTGCCCGAGATCGAAGAGGGGATCGTGGAGATTAAAAAGATCGTGCGGGAGCCCGGCGAGCGCGCCAAGGTCGCAGTGGTCAGCCATGATGAGCGCGTGGATCCGGTTGGTGCCTGCGTGGGACTCCGCGGCAATCGGATCTATGCAGTTGTACGTGAGCTTGCCAACGAAAACATCGACGTGATTGAATGGTCCGACGATCCCCGTGAGCTGATCAAGCGGGCGCTTGCGCCGGCCAAGCCGCTTTCGGTAACGCTTAATGAGGAGGTTGATCCGCCACGTGCCAAGGTGGTTGTACGGGCAGAAGAGGTCAGTCAGGCGATCGGCCGTGGGGGCGTCAACATTCGGTTGGCGTCACGTCTGACCGGTTACGAACTGGATGTCTATCGTGAGATTCTGCCAGACGAAGAAGATATTGAGATTGAAGAGTTTGCGGACGAGCTGGATGCGTCGATCATTGCGCGTCTGCGTGAGATCGGTTGCGATACAGCCCGGGCCGTACTGGATCTGTCGCTTGAAGAGCTGATGCGGCGTTCCGGGCTTGATGAGGAAACCGCACGGCGCGTGATGGATGTCATTCGCTCGGAGTTTGAAGAAGATGAAGAAGAACTGGAAGGCTAACCGCCGATAGAGGCAGGACGCACCAGGCGCTTATGGCAAAGAAGTTTAAAATTCGGCTTTTTAAGCTGGCCCGTGAGCTGAACGTTGGCATCGACACGATTGAGCAGCAGCTCAAGGAGCTGGGCTATGCCCGGGCCCTCTCGGGTCGGGGAGCCAATGCTGTGTTGGAAGATGAGGCAGCCTATGAGGCGCTGCTGGAGGCATTTGCTCACGACCGAGAGATGGCAGCCCGGCTCAAGGAATTGCGAGAGGCCCGGGGTGAAGCGGCTCGTGCCGCCAAGGTTGAGCCGGAGCCTCCAGCGACTGAAGAAGTGGAGGAGGCGGAAGCAGATGGGGCGTATGCGGAAACGGAAGCAGTGACAACGACCGAGGAGGTAGTTCCTGAAGCGGTCGATGAAGCCGTAGCGGTTGAGGTTCAGGAGCCCGCTGAAGCGTCCGAAGCGCCCGCTGAAGCTACGGATGAAGTAGTAGAGGAGCCCGAGACAGGGGAGGAGGTAGAAGTTGAAGAGGCAGCTGAAGAAACCGCTGAAGAAACGACAGAAGTTGCCGAGTCGATTGAAGCAACCGGTCCGGAGGTTCAGGAGGACATATCAGAGACGGAGACGCCGGTTGTTGAAGCCGAGACCATAACAGCTCCTGAGACCGAGCAAGCAGAAGAGGACGAAGTCATTCGGGCGCAACGCTATCAGCTTCAGGGGGCTAAAGTCATTGGTAAGATTGATCTCTCCAAGCTTGAAGAAGACGATGCACGACCTGGCAAGCGCAAGCGTAAACGCAAGCGTAAGGCGAAGCCAGCGCCGGAAGCGGTAGCCAAGGTGACCGTTGAAGAGGACGAGCCAGAAAAGCCACGTGCCAAGCGCAAACGCAAGCGCAAACGTATTCGTCGGGTTGATGAGGAGGAGGTTGAGCAGTCGCTTCAGGAAACGCTACGCGAGCTGGAGCAGGGCGTCAGTCGCATTCGTCAGCGACGCCGTCGAGAGCGCCGGGAGCGTCATGCCCAGGAACGCGAACGTGAAGCGCAGCAGGAAGCGCAGGAGGCACGTAAGCTGCGCGTCACGGAATATATTTCTACAGGCGAGCTGGCCGAATTGATGGGGGTCGATGTCAGCGAGGTGATCTCGGCGCTTTTCAATGCAGGCATGATTGTCTCGATCAATCAGCGGCTGGACGCCGACACGATCCAGTTTGTGGCTGATGAATTCGGCTACGAGGTTGAGTTCATCACCGACTATAACGAACTGGAGATCGAAATCCCCGAGGACCGTCCGGAAGATCTTCGGCCCCGGGCGCCCATTGTCACGGTGATGGGGCATGTCGACCATGGGAAGACGTCTTTGTTGGACTATATCCGCAATACAAACGTGGTGGCTGGTGAGGCGGGGGGCATCACGCAGCATATCGGAGCGTACCATGTAGAACTGCCGGATGGGCGACACCTTACGTTTCTGGACACGCCGGGACATGAGGCCTTTACGGCCATGCGGGCACGCGGTGCGAAGGTGACCGACATTGTGATTCTGGTGGTGGCTGCCGACGATGGGGTGATGCCTCAGACGGTTGAAGCCATCAACCATGCCAAGGCGGCTGGCGTGCCCATTGTCGTGGCCATTACCAAGATCGATAAGCCGGAGGCCAATCCGCAGCGCGTCATGCAACAGCTGGCCGAAAACGGGGTGCTGGTTGAGCAGTACGGGGGACAGGTGCAGTGTGCGCTGGTATCGGCCAAGACCGGGGAGGGTGTCGATGATCTGCTGGAAAAGGTGCTGCTGGAAGCGGAGCTACACGAGCTGAAGGCGAACCCCAACCGTCCAGCTGTTGGGACCATTATCGAGAGCCGGGTAGAAAAAGGGCGGGGCAATGTGGCTACGGTACTGGTTCAGAATGGGACGCTCCGGGTAGGTGATCCGTTTGTGGCCGGGGTAACCAGTGGTCGGGTACGGGCGATGTTTGATGAGCGCGGAAAGCGGGTCAGGGAGGCTGGTCCATCGATTCCAGTCCTGGTGCTTGGTTTTGATGAGTTGCCCGAGGTGGGCGACCAGTTTGTGGTCATGCCCGATGAGAAAGAAGCGCGCGCCATTGCTCAGAAGCGGCAGCAGATCCGCCGGGAGCAGATGCTACGCAAACAGCGTCGCATTTCGCTGGATGAAATCAGCCGGCGGATGGCCCAGGGCGGTTCCCTGAAGGAGCTGAACCTGATTATCAAGGGCGATGTCGCCGGATCGGTCGAGGCATTGACCGATGCCCTGCTGAAGCTTTCGACCGACGAGGTGGCTGTGAATATTATTCATGGCGGTGTGGGCGCAATCACAGAAAGCGATGTAATGCTGGCGTCGGCCTCCGATGCGATCATCATTGGCTTTCAGGTGCGCCCGAGCAGTAGCGCGCGCCAGCTGGCCGAACGTGAGCATGTGGACATCCGGCTTTATTCAGTCATCTATCAGGCGATCGAGGAAGTGCGCGACGCGCTGGAGGGGCTCCTTTCGCCCGAGAAGACCGAACAGGTGGTGGGCGTGGCCGAGGTGCGCGAAACCTTCAAGATCCCGAAAGTGGGTACGGTGGCAGGTTGCCGTGTGGTCGAAGGGCGTATCCGCCGGGGCGATCGCGTGCGGGTCATTCGCGATGGGGTGGTGATCTACGAAGGCACCATTTCGTCGCTCAGGCGCTTCAAAGATGACGTGCGGGAGGTGCAAAGCGGCTATGAGTGTGGGGTAGGGATTGAGAATTTCAACGACATCAAGGTGGGGGACCAGATCGAAGCCTTTGAAATTGTCGAACAGCGGCGCAAACTGGAGGTCCGATGAGCAGCAGCATTCGGGTGCAGCGTGTGGGCAGCCTGCTCAAGCGTGAGCTGGCCGATATTTTGCAGCACGAGTTCGGGGATCAGCTGCCTCCTATGACCACAGTCACGGATGTACAACCGACGCGGGATCTGTCCATTGCTAAGGTGTACGTGAGTATCTATGCGCCTGCGGAACAAAAGCAGGCCGCATTTCGACGTCTTCAGGAACTGACGCCCCAGATTCGGACCGTCCTGGCGCAACGTATTCGACACCAGATGCGCTTCATGCCCGAGCTTCGCTTTATTCTGGATGAGACCATGGAACGGGCGCAGCGGGTTGAAGAGCTGCTGGCACGCATTCGCGAAGAGCGGGCCCGCCGTGAAGGTCAGACCTCCTGATCTATGTCCGTACCACTCCTGGAAAGTCCGGACCATCTGGTTTATGGTTATCCGCGCCTGCCCGATCGGTGGGAGGCGGCTGTTCTACTGATTGATAAACCCCGTGGACTTACTTCTTTTGATGTGATTCGTCGGCTTCGGAAGTTGTTGCGCGTGCGCAAAATCGGGCACGCTGGTACACTCGACCCGCTGGCCACGGGCCTGCTTATCTGTCTGGTAGGGCGTGCGACACGCTGGATGACCTACTTTATGGCTCAGGATAAGGAATACGAGGGGGTTTTGCGCCTTGGTGAGATTACGCCATCCTATGATGCTGAGACCGAAGTGATAGCGCGTCGCCCCTGGGAGCATCTGACGGATGAAGATCTGGAGCGTGTCCGACAGCAGTTTGTGGGCGAGCTTGTGCAGCAGGTGCCTGCCTATTCGGCGGTGAAAGTTAAAGGAAAAAGGCTTTACAAGCAGGTACGTACGGGTCAGGTGGTGGATCTTCCGCGTCGTCGTGTTCAGATCTATGCGTTTGATCTGCTGGGGCGTGAGGGCCCTGATGTAACCTTCCGGGTGCATTGTTCGAAGGGCACCTATATTCGCAGCCTGGTGCATGACTTCGGGCAGGCGCTGGGATGTGGTGCGCATCTGGTGGCGCTCCGTCGTACACGCTCAGGGCCTTATCGCGTGGAACAGGCCTGGACCCTGGAAGCTCTGGCCGAGGCGCTGAAAGCACGGGCGTTGATACCTCCGGAGCGAAGCCATGAGGTTTGAGCGTGGACTGGAGCAAGTATCGCATGATGCACGCTCGGTGGTGACCGTTGGCACCTTCGACGGCGTGCACCAGGGCCATCGGGCCGTGTTGCAGTTTCTGATGGGTCGGGCCCAGGAGCGCAATGGCGTCAGTACCGTGCTCAGTTTTGATCCGCATCCGCGCGAGGTGTTGCGTGGAGAGCCGGTTCCTTTGCTGACAACGATAGAGGAGCGGGCCGAGCTGCTGGCCGAACTGGGCATTGACCGGTTTATTGTGCTCCCCTTTACGCCGGCGTTGGCTGCGATGCCAGCACGCCGATTTGTTGAAGAAATCCTCGTGCGTCGCATCGGGCTGCAAGCGATCTGTGTGGGCTACGATCATACGTTTGGACGTAACCGGGAGGGCAACGTCGCGCTGTTGCAGCAGCTGGGACCGCGGTACGGCTTTGCGGTCGATGTCATTCCTCCGCAGGTAGTGGATGATCGTACTGTTTCATCTACGCTGATCCGGACACTCCTGGTACGTGAGGGCGCAGTGCGCCAGGCGGCCGCATTGCTGGGACGGCCCTACATGCTCCAGGCGACCGTGGTGCGTGGAGATGGACGTGGGCGCATGCTGGGATTCCCGACAGCGAACCTGCACCCTGTACATCCACGTAAGCTGATACCGCGCAACGGCGTCTATGCCGTTCGGGTGTGGTTACCCGAAACAACAACACCCAGAGATGGCATGATGAACATCGGCATGCGTCCCACGTTTGCCGGCGAACGACGTACGCTGGAAGTCCATGTTCTGGACTTCGAAGGCGACCTGTACGGGCAGCAGATTCGGATAGACTTTATCGAGCGTCTTCGGGACGAGCAACGCTTTCCCTCTGTCGAGGCGCTTCGGGAGCAACTTTTTCGCGACCGCCAGCGTTGTATGGAAGTACTGCGGGCCTCAGTATGAGGTCTTCTTTTTGACACGCGGCTTTATCGGGAGTTGCGGGTCAGCTTCTTTAGCATGGTATCAATCTAAAGAGGGGACCACAGCACATGATCAGCAAAGAACGCAAACGTGAACTGATTCGGAAGTACGGCGCTCACGAGCACGATACAGGGCGCCCCGAAGTACAGATAGCGATCTTTACTCACCGCATCAACGCATTGACCGAGCATCTAAAGCGCCATCCCAAGGATTTTTCCACGCGCCGTGGCCTGCTGAAGCTGGTCGGTAAACGGCGTCGCCTGCTCAATTATCTCATGCGTGAAGACATTGAGCGTTACCGCGCAATTATTGAGGAGTTGGGCATTCGTAAGTAAGCACGGGTCGGCGGCATCCCTGAGCGGATGCCGCCACGCATATTGGGCCGTGGGGCCCACCAAAACGGTAGAGAATGGCTATGATGACGCAGGCAACGATTCACGAGATTGAATTTGCCCCTGGGAAAACGCTGCGTCTGGAGACCGGGCGGCTGGCCAAGCAGGCCGATGGGGCCGTGGTCGTCCGACAGGGCGATACCATGGTGCTCTGTACGGCCGTGCTGGCCGACGAGCCGCGGGAGGGACAGAGTTTTTTCCCGCTGACGGTAGAGTATCGGGAAAAATTTGCAGCAGGGGGTAAAATTCCTGGCGGCTTCATCAAGCGTGAAGGACGTCCGACGGATAAGGAAATCCTATCCTCACGCCTGATTGACCGGGCAATCCGTCCGCTGTTTCCGGAGGGCTTTTTCCATGATGTGCAGATCATCTGCTATGTGATTTCTGCCGACGATCGGTATGATGCCGACGTGCTGGCGGGTACTGGTGCCTCGGCGGCGTTATTGCTGGCCGGCGCCCCGTTTGAGGGACCCATCGCCGAGGTGCGTGTAGGACGCATCGACGGTCAGTTTGTGGTCAATCCCTCGCTTCAGGAGCTGGAGCAGAGCGACATCAACCTGGTGGTGGCCGGCAAAGAGGACGCCATCGTGATGGTCGAGGGCGAAATGAAAGAGGTCAGTGAAGCAGATATGCTTGAAGCCCTCGAGGTGGCGCATGAGGCCATCCGCACGCTCTGCCGGGGACAGCTCGAATTCGTAAAAGCACATGGCCAGCCCGAGCCATTCGCCTACCAGGCAACAACGCTGCCGGAGGAGCTGGTGGCCCGCGTGCGTGAGCTGGCCGTGCCGAAGTTGGAGGCACACTTGCACGCACCGTATGAGAAGCAGCGCTTTTACGAAGGACTGGAGCGAATCGGCGAGGAGACGGTTGCAACCCTGCTGAGCACGACCGATGAGGCGGGCCACCAGGTGCTGGCTGAGGCGACTCCTGAGGGCTGGACGGCCGATCAGATCCGGAAAGCTGTGGCGCAGGTAACCCGTGAGGTGATGCGCCAGATGATCCTGCGAGAAGGACGCCGGATCGATGGCCGCAGCCTGGAGGAGATCCGCCCCATCTGGATGGAGGTGGGATATCTGCCCCGGGTGCACGGATCGGCTATCTTTACCCGGGGCGAAACTCAGGTCATGGCTTCGGTAACGCTCGGCACGTCGAAAGACGTGCAGATGATTGACCAGATTTTCGTCACAGGCGATAAGCGTTTCTTCCTCCACTACGAGTTTCCGCCTTTTTCCACAGGGGAGCTTCGGTTTCTGCGGGGGCCGGGACGTCGAGAGATTGGTCATGGTTATCTGGCCGAGCGGGCACTGGCCGCGGTACTGCCGGATGAATCTACGTTCCCCTATACGATTCGTGTGAATGCCGATGTGCTGGAGTCAAACGGCTCCTCGTCGATGGCCAGTGTATGTGCCGGCTCCCTGGCGCTTATGGACGCCGGTGTACCTGTAGCCAAGCATGTGGCCGGCGTGGCCATGGGCCTGATCAAAGAGGGAGACCAGGTGGCTATTCTGACCGACATTCTCGGTACGGAAGACCATCTGGGCGATATGGACTTTAAAGTGGCCGGCACGCGTGAGGGTATTACCGCCTGCCAGATGGATATCAAGATTGGTGGGTTGACGCGAGAGATTCTGCAACGCGCATTGGAGCAAGCGCGCCGTGCCCGGATGTATATCCTGGATCTGATGGAACAGACGATCGAAGCACCACGCCCGGAGCTGTCTCCCTATGCCCCACGGCTAACCCAGATCACCATCGATCCGGAATTCATTGGCGCCGTGATCGGTCCGGGCGGCCGTGTGGTCCAGGGGATTCAGCGCGAGACAGACACGACCATCGAGATCGAAGAGCGCGATGGGGTGGGGGTAGTTACGGTGGCAGCCACGAATCAGGAGAATGCCCGGCGCGCTATCGAAATGATCAAACAGATTGTCGCAGTGCCCGAGGTTGGGGCCGAATACGAGGGCATTGTGCGCAGCATTCAAAGCTTTGGCGCTATTGTGGAGATCATGCCCGGTAAGGAAGGGCTGCTCCACATCTCCGAACTGGATCATGGCTATGTCAAAGACATCCATGATTACCTGAAAGTAGGCGACAAAGTCCGGGTCAAGTTGATCGAGATTCGTGAGGATGGCAAGCTGCGCCTCAGCCGCAAGGCTTTTCTGCCGCCGCCGGAACCTGAGGCAAAAAATGGCGAGCCGGCGCGTGCGCAGGTAGCCGGACGAAGTGGCGCGTCGACGCGCGGACGTGCTTCGGGACGTCCCCATGGCCCTGGCCACGGTCGGGGTGGTCGGGGAGGACGGGGACGCGGACCGGACCGTGGCCGGGGCGGCCGTCGCCATTAAGTGCCAGATTACACAGAGTGTGCTGGGTGAAGGCGGGGGCTGTCGGCTCTCGCCTTTTTTGTATGGTACAATCAACCAACCCGGAGCTACGGATGTCGGTGCAAATGCTAACGGATACCACCACCTATCAGAAAACGGTATTACCGTGCGGCTTGCGTATCGTAACCGAGACGATCCCTTCAGTTCGGTCGGTGGCCGTCGGGCTCTGGGTGGACGTGGGAAGCCGGGATGAAGCCGAAGAAGAAGCCGGTATCACCCACTTTATTGAGCATATGGTTTTTAAGGGAACCGAGCGGCGTCGTACGCACCAGATTGCACAACGTATCGAATATGTGGGTGGATACCTGAACGCGTTCACCACGAAGGAACATACCTGTTACTATGTGCGCGTGTTGGATGAATACCTGGAGCGGGCACTGGATACGCTGATTGATCTGGCTTTTCGGCCGCGTTTCCCGGAACGGGAAATCGAAAAGGAGAAGGAGGTGATTCTGGAGGAGATGAAGATGTACGAGGATACGCCGGATGAATACATCTTTGATCTTTTTGAAGCGCTTGTTTATGCCGGGCATCCATTGGGACGTCCTATCGTGGGACGGGCAGAGACAGTACGGTCCTTTTCGCGGGCGATGTTGCTGGACTTTATGGAGCGGCATTACACGCCTGATCGCATGGTGCTGGCAGCAGCCGGTCGGCTTGTGCACGCGCGCGTAGTAGCGCTTACGGAGCGATTACTACGCGGCGTGCCGTTGCGCCCCTCCAATCATCGGCAGCGGTTGCCGGCCCCTCCTTATCGCCCTGGCGAGCGGGTGGAACGACGCAGTGTGCAGCAGGCGCATCTGGTGTTAGGGGGGCGTGGCTACGATCTGCACCATCCGCAACGGGCAGCCCTCACCGTACTCAACACCTTGCTGGGAGGGGGGATGGCCAGCCGATTGAATCAGCATATCCGGGAGCGGTACGGTTACTGCTACAACATTTACTCGTTTGTTAATCTACATGCGGATGTAGGAGACTGGGGCGTTTACATGGGCACGGATCCGCGTCGGGTGGATCGGGCGGAGCAGCTCATCCGGCGTGAGCTGGACAAGCTGGTGCAGGCACCGGTGGGGCAGCGTGTGTTGACCCATGCCAAGAATCAGGTAAAAGGCACGTTGATGTTAGGGCAGGAGAGCATGAACAATCGGATGATGCGCTTAGGCCGACAGGAGCTGTATTTTGGTCGCTATTACAGTCTGGACGAGGCGTTGCAGGAGGTCGATCAGGTGACGGCCGAGGAGGTACAGCAGGTGGCGCGGTCGTTGTTTGCGGAGCAGGAGTATTCGAAAGTGGTGTTATTGCCCGAGTGAGGCGTTGTTGAGACCTTTTGCGTAAAAAGATTCTTTTGTAGCTTTCAGTGTAGTTTGTGCATCAAACTCCGTTATTGCAATGCAAAAAATACTGGTCACTGGAGGTGCCGGCTTTATCGGATCGCACGTAGCCGAAGCGCTGCTGGCTCAAGGGCACGAAGTGCATATCCTGGACGACTTCTCATCGGGACGCGAAGAGAACATTCCGGGGGGCGCGGTTGTCCACCGTATGGATGTACGAGATAAGGCGGTTGCCGCGCTTTTCGCTCGGGAGCAATTTGCCATCCTGATTCATCATGCCGCGCAGATGGATGTGCGCCGTTCGGTAGCCGATCCGAAATTTGATGCGGATGTCAACATCATGGGGCTACTGAACCTGATGGAAGCCGGTCGGCAGTATGGGTTGGAGAAGGTCATTTTTGCTTCGACCGGGGGGGCCATCTATGGGGAGCCAGACTATGTACCGCAGGATGAAGCGCATCCGGTACGACCACTTTCGCCCTATGGCATTACCAAGCTGGCCTCCGAGAAGTACCTCTACTTTTATGAACAGCAGTACGGTATTCGCTACGTTGCGCTGCGTTATGCCAATGTATATGGGCCGCGTCAGAATCCACATGGCGAAGCCGGTGTGGTGGCGATTTTTACCCAGCGCATGCTTGAGGGCAAGCAACCGATCATTTATGGATCGGGCGAGCAGACGCGCGACTTTGTGTACGTCGGTGATGTGGTGGCGGCCAATCTGGCCGCGCTGACTTATGAGGGGTCTGGCGTTTTTAACATCGGTACTGGTATTGAGACCAGCGTCAACCAGCTTTTTCATATGCTGCGTGATCTGATCAATCCGGAGGTACCGGAGAGGCACGGAGAGGCCAAACCAGGCGAGCAGCAACGCAGCGTGCTGGGATATGAGCGGGCACGTCAGATACTGGGGTGGGAACCGCGCGTGTCGCTTCAGGAAGGATTGCGACGCACTGTGGCATGGTTCCGTGCGCATGTAACTGTAGGCTAAACCATCATGTATCGCGTTCGGCTGCCCGTCTTCGAGGGGCCCCTGGATCTGCTCCTGTATTTCATCCGGCGGGATGAGCTGGACATCTACGACATTCCGGTGGCACGTATTGCCGACGAATTCCTGGCCTATGTGCGGCTGATGGAGGAGCTGGATCTGGATGGCGTGGGAGACTTTCTCTATCTGGCAGCGGTGCTGTTGCACATTAAAGCGCAGATGCTGTTGCCTCGGCCTCCTGCCGAAACGGATGAAGAGGCGCCGGCTGAGGATCCCAGACAGGAGCTGGTAGCGCGTCTGCTGAATTACTTGCGTTACAAGGAAGCGGCTGCTCGGCTTGATGCCTATGCCGAAGCCCGCCAAAGACTTTATACGCGGGGAGCAGCTGCGGGAAGCGGGGACGAACAGGCAAGCGTCGGACCACCACCGCTGGCGCCCGTCTCGATACTGGAGTTGCTGGGGGCCTTACGGAAAGTGCTGGAGCGGAGGGTGCCCCCGCCCGACCACACCGTTCGGCGGGAGATCTACAGTGTGGAGGTACAGAGGCGCTACGTGCAGACGCAGCTCCAACGACGAAAGCGGTGTTCGTTTACGGCGCTGGTGGTCGGAAAGCCTCGTGGTTTTGTGATTGCGACGTTTCTGGCTGTACTGGAGCTGGCCCGACAGGGGCAGGTATGGTTGCATCTGCAGGAAAACGGAGACGACTTTCTGATAGAGCTTACGGAAGCGCTGTCTGTGGAGGAAACCTATGCCGCAGCATAAGGAAAATGGGAAAGCGGCTACGCCGTTGATGCAGGGGATTGAGGCTCTGTTATTTGTCGCTGATACGCCGCTGTCGGTCGAGGAGCTGGCCACGTTATGGGAGCGAGCTTACGGCACAAGGCCTTCTGCGGAGTCAGTGAGGGCGGCGATTGAGGCGCTTAACCGGGTATATGCGGAGACCGGGCGTGTGTTACGCATTCAGCGGTGGGGCGGAGGGTATCGGTTGGCAACGGTGGCGTCAGTAAGTCCGTTATTGCAATGTTACAAACAAAAAGAAGTCAAACTCTCTCAGACGCTGCTGGAAACGCTGGCTATCATTGCCTACCGACAACCAATCACCAAGCCCGAAATCGACCATATTCGCGGTGTCAACTCAGACTATGCACTTCGTCGACTTCAGGAGCTGGAACTGGTCACCGTTACCGGACGCAGCGATACCATAGGGCGACCGCTATTGTACGGCACAACACAACGATTTCTGGAGCATTTCGGATTGGATAGTCTGGAAGATCTACCAGAGCTGCCCGAACTCGAACAGCTCCTTGAACACCCCGAGATTCAACAGGAACACCTACGCTTTCTGTATCCACTGGAATCCGAGCATCAGGAGGCCGAAGCATCAACGAAGAAATAATTGCCTGAAAGCCGGGCACTTCTGACACCAGCTCTTCGTTTACATTGAACACCCGTAGGAAGACTTGCAGCTAACCAGCTCCTAACAGCGATGTCGGAGGAGGCTCCGTTGATCCGCCTGAACCGCTATCTGGCACGTGCCGGTGTCTGTCCATCCCGACGTAAAGCCGATGAGCTGATCGCCAGTGGACAGGTACGCGTCAACGGCCAGGTAGCACAGTTAGGAATGCGCGTCGGGCCAGACGACATCGTTGAAGTTAATGGCGTCCGTGTCGTTCCACAGACACAGGCGCTTTACATCTTAATGAATAAGCCTCACGACACCATCACAACCTGCGAGGACGAACGTGGACGTCGTACCGTCCTGGATTTGATCAATTTACCACCTGAGCAAAAACAAAGCCTGTTTCCGGTCGGCCGTCTCGACCGTAACACAACCGGCGTATTACTACTGACCAATGACGGTGAGCTGGCTAACCGGCTGATGCATCCACGCTATCGTATCGAAAAAATCTACGTAGCCCGCACTGCCCGTCCGGTAAAACCTGAAGAAGCCGAGCAACTACGCCGAGGCGTCCAGCTCGAAGACGGACCGGCCCGCGCAGTCCGGGTAGCCGTCAATCCTGCTGATCCTTACGAGATTGCCCTGATGATCCATGAAGGCCGCAATCGGCAGGTGCGACGTATGCTGGAAGCCATCGGCCATGAAGTGGTACAACTCAAGCGCACGCATTATGCCGGCCTCACCACCAAAGGTGTACGTCCCGGTAAATGGCGCCGTCTGACTGACGGCGAAGTACGTCGCCTGTACCGTATGGTCGGACTCAAACCTCCCAAAACCTTTAAAACCATGCCACTGCATCATGGAGCAGCAGACGCTGTCAAGCGCTGATATCCTTGAACGAATTAGCTGGAAGTTTGTCGGCGAAGGGCTGACCTACGACGACGTACTGCTGGTACCGGCCCGCTCAGCGGTAATGCCCCGTGAGGTCTCCACTAAGACCTGGCTGACCCGCAATATTTCGCTCAATATCCCACTGGTATCCGCTGCCATGGATACCGTCACCGAATCCGAAATGGCAATCGCAATCGCCCGAGAGGGAGGCGTGGGCGTTCTCCACAAAAATATGACCATTGAACGCCAGGCAGCCGAGGTGCGGCGGGTCAAACGGTCCGAAAGCGGCATGATCATGGATCCCATCACGCTACATCCCGATGATACGGTCGCCGACGCCCGCCGTATGATGGCCCGTTATTCGATTGGGGGCATCCCTATTGTCAATCAGGAAGGCAAGCTGGTCGGTATTGTCACGAACCGAGATTTACGCTTTCAGGTCGACAGCCAGCGCCCTCTGCGGGAAGTAATGACCACCCGGGGACTGGTCACAGCCCCGGTGGGTACAACACTGGAAGAAGCCGAGCGAATTCTGGAAGAAAACAAGATTGAAAAGCTCCCGGTCGTTGACGAAAACGGCTATCTGAAAGGCCTCATTACCTTCAAAGACATAGAAAAAAAGCGGAAGTATCCTAACGCCTGCAAGGACGAGCACGGACGGCTTCGCGTTGGCGCCGCCGTCGGTGTAACGGCTGATGTCGTCGACCGGGTTGCTGCCCTGGTAGAAGCTGGCGTTGACTTCATCACCGTCGATACTGCCCATGGTCACTCTGAAGGCGTGCTACGTACCGTCGAGCTGATCAAATCACACTTTGAACACCTGGACATCGTAGCCGGCAATGTAGCTACAGCCGAAGGAACACGCGACCTGATTGCCGCCGGAGCCGACGCGGTCAAGGTAGGCGTCGGCCCCGGGTCCATCTGCACGACCCGTGTCGTTGCCGGCGTTGGTGTCCCCCAGCTCACAGCGGTTATGATCTGCGCAGCCGAAGCACGGCTCCATGGTATCCCGATCATCGCAGATGGTGGCATCAAACACACCGGTGACATTCCAAAAGCCCTGGCAGCTGGTGCTTCCAGCGTCATGATCGGGAGTCTATTTGCCGCTGTGGAGGAAAGCCCGGGTGAAACCATCATTTACGAAGGACGCAAGTACAAGAGCTACCGCGGCATGGGATCGGTAGGGGCTATGGCCGCCGGCAGCAAAGATCGCTACTTCCAGGATGCCGAAGATGACCTGGCCAAGCTGGTTCCCGAAGGCATTGAAGGCCGCGTCCCCTACAGTGGACGCCTCAGTGAAGTGGTTTACCAGATGGTCGGAGGATTACGTGCTGCCATGGGCTACTGCGGGTGTGCTACCATTGAGGAGCTCTACGAAAAAGCCCACTTCGTACGCATCACTCCGGCCGGTGTCCGAGAAAGCCATCCCCATGATGTATATATCACCAAAGAGGCTCCCAACTACTGGTTGCGCTCTTTCTGACAACAACCTATGACCTCTGAGCGCATTGTTCGTATTCAGGAGCACCTGCAGCAAACCGACGCGGACGCGGTACTGCTCTCAGCGCTTCCGGATATCCGATGGGCCTGTGGATTTACCGGATCCAATGCGCTGCTCTTAATCCGACGCGACGCCGCCTACTTTCTAACAGATGGCCGGTACACGACCCAGGCCCGGCAGGAAGTACAAGGCATTCCCCTGTACACAGGGGGGCCAGACCTGTTGCAATGTGCAGTGGCAGAAGGCCTACTGGAAGGCGTCCAGCGTCTGCTCTATCAGGCCGATCACCTTACCTGCGCCCGGCTCAACGCTTACCGCGCCCAGCTACCTGACATTGAATGGATCGGAGTAGACAACTGGCTATGTGAACTGACAGCCGTCAAGGACGAGACTGCCCTGCAGGCCATTCGCCGCGCCCAGGCCCTTACCGAACACGTCTTTGAGGAAACGCTGTCGTTAATTCGACCAGGTGTTACCGAACGGGAGCTGGCTGCCGAGATTATCTACCGTCATCTCCAACTGGGCGCCGAGCGCATGGCCTTTGAGCCGATTGTCGCCTCCGGCCCCAACAGCGCACTGCCACATGCCCGTCCAACCCACCGAGCTTTTGAGGTGGGCGATGTCATTCTGCTGGACTTTGGCTGCCATGTCGACGGTTATGCCTCTGATATGACCCGGGTGGTTGTGCTCGGAGCTCCGGATCCAGAAGTCGAAGCCGTCTTCGAAACAGTCCGTGCAGCCCAGGAAGCCGCTCTGACGATCGCCCGAGCAGGTATCACAGCGGCCGAGCTGGATCGTGCTGCACGATCAGTCATTGAAGCTGCCGGCTGGGGGGATTACTTTACCCATAGCCTGGGACACGGCGTCGGACTGCAGGTACACGAGTGGCCACGTATAGCTGCCAACAACACACAGACCCTCCCGGCTGGTGCGGTGATTACCATCGAACCGGGCATCTACCTGCCCGGACGATTTGGCATTCGCCTTGAAGATCTGGTTGTACTTCGAGAAGACGGCCATGAAAACCTGACCCGCACGACGCGAACCCTTCTACAGCTCTAACACGATGCGCCGGGTGCTGCTCATTGCATACTATTTTCCCCCTATGGGACTCAGCGGTGTGCAACGCGTGGCCAAATTCGTCCGCTATCTCCCGGACTACGGGTGGCATCCGGTCGTGCTGACGGTCCGACCAGGTGGCTACTTTGCCTATGATGAAACGCTACTGACAGAAGTAGAAGCAACCGGGGCTTCCATTTACCGCACCTTCTCGTTGGATCCAACCCGACTTTTCCGAAATCGTCAACCCGTCCCTCTGCCCACCGAGCACATCCGCAGACGCTGGCACCGCCTGAACAGCTGGCTCTTCATCCCGGATAACAAAATCGGATGGCTTCCAGCAGCTGTTCGAACCGGTCTGCGTCTGATCCGCGAGCACCAGATCGACGTTCTTTTTGCCTCAGCTCCACCAGCTACCTCCTTGCTGATCGGGGCCCTGCTTCATCGGCGCAGCGGCTGCCCACTACTACTGGACTTCCGTGACGACTGGCTGGAAAATCCTCGACAGCTCTTCCCGACCCGCTGGCATCGGACCCTCCATGCGCGTCTGGAGCAGTGGACCCTCCGTCAGGCTGCCTGTATTACCACGATCAATGCATATCTGCAGCAGCGCCTCAGGCACCGCCTGCCCGCTGATGGTCCTCCGGTACATGTCCTTCCCCACGGATTTGACCCGGCAGACTTTGAGACAATTCCGCCAGAGCCTCGAACCGATCGCAAACTACGCCTGCTCTATAGCGGGGTCTTCTACGATGCGCAACAACCGGATGATTTTCTGCAGGCGCTGGCGCAATGGCTGACGCAGCAGCAGGAAGCCCGTGCACACGTCGAGGCTGTCTTCGTTGGCCTGGTCCCTCCGCATACTCGGTCGCTCATCAATCGGCTGGGACTCCACAAGGTGGTCACTCTGCGTGGCTATCTGCCACACCACACCGCTATCGCCGCATTGAAGGCTGCCGACGTACTCTGGTTAACCGTGGGAGAACAGCCAGGCGCTGCCGGTATAACCACCAGCAAACTCTTTGAATATATCGGAACGGGCAAACCGATCCTGGCTCTGATGCCAGACGGCGAAGGACGAAAGATCCTGCAGGCATACGGCGCGGCCTACCTGGCCCCACCGCACGATGTGGAAGCCATCGCCCGGACGATGGCCCGCCTGTACGCCGACTGGAAGCGTGCAGCGCTCCCGACCGGCAACGCACGCGTCATCCGCCAGTTCGACCGGCAAAAGCTGACCGGCAAGCTGGCTACCCTGCTGGAAGTAATCCGACAGAAATCATGCACAAACACCTGAAAATTGCCAGCCGCTTTGACGAGCTCGAACAGGCGCTGCTCCAGATCGAAAAGCTGGCCCATACCTTTCAGCTGACCTCTGAGCTTACCGACCGACTGATCATCATTGCCAGTGAAGCTATCACCAACGCTATCTGTCACGGCAATCGCCAGGACCCTTCCAAACAGGTGCAGATCACGTTGGACGTTCAGGATAACGTTGTGGAGCTCTGCGTGGAAGACGAAGGACAGGGATTCGACCGTAGCCGCATCCCACGCTATAATCCAGACAACCCCGACATGCTCCTTCGTCCCCATGGACGTGGCCTGTTCCTGATTGAGGAATTAGCCGACGAGGTTACCTATGAAAACGGCGGACGACGCATTCGCATGCGCCTGCGCCGCAACTCCTAATCAAGGCAATACCAGTCGAAATCAAAGCGCCGGAACCATGTGAGCTGCCGTTTGGCATAGCGACGCGTATTACGCTGAATCAGATGCCGCATGGTCTCTTGATCGTAAGCCCCCTGCAGATGTGCAATAACCTCCTGGTATCCAATCGTGCGAAGCACGTCCAGGTCCGGACTGTAACCGGCCTTCAGAATGGACCGCACCTCGTCCACAAGCCCGGCTGCCAGCATCTGATCTACCCGACGATTGATGCGTGCATAGAGCACCGGACGTTCACGATAAAGTACGATTGTACGGAACGTATACGGCGCCGGCCGATGATACCGGTAGTAAAACGTAATGGGCCGGCCGGTACCGTGATAAACCTCCAGGGCCCGGATAACACGCTGCGTCTTGGTGGGATCTAAGCGGGCGGCAGCCTGTGGGTCTACCCGCTGTAGCTCGGCATAGAGTGCTTCGGGGCCTTCGATCTGGAGGCGTTCGTTAAGCCACCGCCGAATCGCTGGATCAACATCCGGAATCTCTGCAAGCCCGAACTGCAGCGCATACAGGTACAGGGTCGATCCGCCTACCACCAGCGGCACCCGACCACGGGCCAGCACCTCGGCTATCCGTTCCCATGCGGCAAAGGCAAAATGTCCCGCTGAGAAGGGTTCGTCCAGATCCAGCTCATCAATGAAATGGTGTCGCACACGCCGAAGTGCCTCCGACGGTGGTTTGGCTGTTCCAATGGTCATCTGGCGATAGATCTGGCGACTGTCGGCCGAGATGATTTCGGCCTGAAGCTGGTCGGCCAGCTCCAGACTCAGATCCGTCTTGCCTACGGCCGTTGGACCGGCCAGAATGAGGAAGGGCCCCTTCTCGGAAAGACGCGCCCGCTGCCAGGTTACCAGCTCGGTAATGATTTCCTGAAGCGTTGCCATTTTTTCTGGAAGAAGGCCGAATAATTTTTGCGCTTAGGGCTTGCGTTCGCCGGCACAATTTTTATAATTGAATTAAGAGAGAGGGCGGAAGCAATCTCTTCCAGCACAGTCAAGTGGTCATGGACTGGATCTATCAGGTCATCGGAGTGTTGCTGGCGTTGGCGCCTATGATTGTGGGGACGGTGCTGTGGCACCTTATCTGGAAAAATAACGATTCAGGTTCCTCACAGGACCCTCCGCCGCCAGGAGATCCCTGGCGGCGGCCAGTGCCCCCCCCGCCACGGGTCCATGGCGACCGTGGGCCACGCTCGGCTGAGCGGTCACGTGTAACCCCGCCACGCAGGCCCGTTCGCCTTTTACGCTAAAACGGGATTCCAGGCGCCGCAAAGGCCGATTATCACAGGTGCACGTAGTCGGCAGCGTTGTCGTCGAGAAAATCCTGCTGGTGCACGTACACCATGGTCGTCTGAATATCCGCATGCCGTGCCTGAGTGCGCACTTTATGGAGCGGTGCCCCTCCCTGTACGGCAAGCGTGATCCCTGTGTGCCGGAGCGTGTGGGCACCGATACGCCTGTCCAGACCAATCTCTCGAGCCAGCCGTGCCACGATGTTGTAGATACTCTGCGCCGAGAGTCGTCGCCCCCGGGAGTTGTTGGAAAAACTGCGCCAGACAGGTCCACGAGCTTCCCCATAGAATGCGGCCAGACGTTGTAGCGCGGTCATACAATGGGAGGGGATCTTAACGATTTCCTCGGTACCTTTCTTGGTCTGCGGCAGACGAAGCACGTAGTGCGTTCCGATTTTACGGATATGCTCGAAGTTCATGGCAGCTGCCTCGCTGCGTCGCAGCCAGCAGTAAAGGAGTATGCGCACCAGCGCTTCATCCCGAATGCCAGTACGCGGATGGGCCCGGGCTGCTTCCAGTAACCGACGCGCTTCTTCCCGCGAGAGGGTTACGATATGGCGTTCTTTGGAAGCCCGTGGTAGCTGTACCAGCAGCCGTACCACGGGCGAACGTGCTACCAGTTCGACAGCTTCTGCCCACCGGAAGAACGAGCTGATCGACGAGATCTTACGCCGCAGCGTGTTTTCAGTACAACCCGAGCGTTTAAGGTGCTCAATGTACAGGTTGACGTGGGCAAACGTGATTTGCTGGACATTTTCCACAGAAAGCCGCCCATCCTCAAAAAAAAGCCCGAAGAACTCCTCCAGGTCGTTGCGGTAGGCGCGGCGCGTGTTTTCTGAGCGACAACGGGATAAAAACAACGGCAGCAGATCATCAGCAAAGGCAGCCGCTGCGGACGCTGGGAGTCTTTCTGGCAGCATAAAACCTTCCGGGCAGTTTGATGCCTAACTTAACAAAAAAGCACAGGCCGTGCCATTGTTGCCGCAAATACAACCAGCCCTTGACATAGAAAGCCACGGCCGCTTTATTTATGAGCATCATAGCGGTTGCCATTCTGCAAGGATACAGATGCTGGTCATGTCTCGCAGGGGGCCAGTCTTAATGGCCACGCTGGGCGAACAACCCCAGGTGGTTACGCTCACGTTAGACTTGCTTATGGCACAGCAGGTAGCCTTTGAGGAGGTCATCCTGCTTCATACGGCTCCCCACTATCCGGCACTTTCACGCTCATTGGAGCGACTACAGGCCGAACTGACCCGGTGGCCTGCCTATAACGGATTACAGATCCGTCAGGTGATTTTCAGTGATGAGCACGGAAAAGCGCTTACAGACGTTCGCACAGAGCAGGATGCTCGCCAGGTGTTTCGCATTTTGTTTCGAGAAGTACTGGCGATTAAACGACAGCGGCGAACAATCCATCTGCTCATCGCAGGCGGCCGAAAAGTAATGGCGGCCTACGGGACAGCCGTCGCGCAATTGCTGTTTGAGGCGGAAGATCGTCTCTGGCATCTCATCTCTGAGGCGCCGCTTTTAAAAACGGGCCGCATGCATCCCGAACCTGGAGATCCGGTGCATCTCGTGCCAGTTCCCTTCGTCCGCTGGAGCGCCCTGCCACCTGCCGCAATGCACCTGGCCGTTACGGAGGACCCATTTGAAGCGATGCACCGGCATGAGATCTGGCTTGAAGAAGAAAGCCGCCGGCAACGCGCCTGGTTTCTTATGCATGAGCTCACACCCAGCGAACGCACACTGCTGATGACGCTGGCTCGTACCGGTGCCTCCAACCGCGAACTGGCCCAGAAGCTGGGCCGTCGTCCTAAAACGGTGGCCAACCAGCTGGCCGTCATTGTCGATAAATATCGGGCCTTTTCAGGTCTGGCCGATAAAACACCGATATCACGCGCAGAGCTTGTTGCACACTTTGCCTCAGTTGTGGAGCAGCTTGAACGGAAAGCTCAGGGAGCAATATCCCATAAGACAGTAGGCTAAACGCCCTTGCTTAAACAAGCATGGGCTATGCATTTTGCAAAATCATCGTAGGCAAACGGCGAAAGTCTTCAGACGATGGAAGCAGGAAACATAGCCTATCTGGCCACGCTCCTGTATGCAGGAGGCCTGCTCAAGTATTATGCCGCCGAAGAGCAACGGCCAACCGGTGTTGATGAGCTACCCCTGCTAACGGCGGTGCTGGAAAAATGCCCTGCATTTGCTGCTTATGCCAATCCTCTTCAAGAGGCCGGAAAGCAGGTAGCCGTATCGCTACCCTTTCAGAGACCTGATACCTGGCTGGAACCCCTGCTTCAATTTGTGCAGCTTCCGAAAAAAGGAAGGGCAGACGCACGATGGGGGTATCGACCCTGCTCGCTGGCCGATGGTATTATCTATCCCACCCAATCCCAAGAGATGGCCGATGGCTCGGCTGCCTGCAGGCAGCTCTGGCAAGACCTGCTGAGCGAAACGGCACGTACACTGCAGCCTCTGATTAATTACGACGCCGCGCTGGAAACTCTCTATACGCTGTTAGAAAAATACACATCCTACGTACCAGCGCCGTTTGAAGGAGCGCGTGCCATCTCGCTGTTTGACTTTGCGCGCATAGCAGCAGCGCTTCGGCTGTGCCAGCTACGTGCCGAAAAGGAGCCGTCGGTTCGTCTGATCAAAGGGGACCTTTCAGGGATCCAGGCTTTTATCTATCGCGAACTGCGCGGTGAGGAAACCGAAAACCCCGCCCAGTTGCTGCGGGGACGCTCCTTCTTTGTCACGCTGCTGGGACGTACCATCGTGCGCTATTTACAACGTCGGTTGCAACTCCCCGACGGCTGTGTGCTGTTCTGCAGTGGTGGGCACTTTCTCATGCTGGTGCCCGAAACACCTCAGGTAACACAACAACTTGAAGAGGTAGACCGACAGCTTAACGAGGCGCTTTTCCAGGAGCTGAGTGGTGCTATTCAACTGGTCCTGGCTTCCGTAAAAGCCAATTCCTCCGAAGTTGAGCGTCAGTCCACTTACGTACTGCAACGACTTGAAGAACAACTTCAGCGGGCCAAACTGCGTAAAGGCTGGAGCATACTTGACCGACTTCTTGAAGGCCCGGTCCCGTCAGATTCCGCCATTGGAAAACTGGATCGCATTGGACGCGCCCTGCCTTTCACCCAGTACCTGATTGAGGTGCCCGATACAAACCGTCAGGCGGTTCCTGACGAGGTTCGCGAATCTCTGGAACTCCCCGGCTTTGGAGTAAGCTGGTGGTTTGTCGAAGAAGACCGGTTAGCTCGGGTGCTGACACACCTGAACGACGTCCGGGCTACCCTTTTCAATCTGCAGACCACTCGTATTCCTGAGACCATCGCTTCTGTGGGTTGTCGTTTTATGCCGTCCGGTACCTTTATTCCTATGACCGAAGTGGGGACTGACCGGCGCCCACTCACCTTTGAAGAGCTGGCCCGAATTGATAGCGAAAATTATCCGCTGCTGGGCTTCCTGCGTATGGACGTAGACAACCTGGGGGCGCTCTTTGTGTTGGGACTGCAGCCGACGCTCTCGGCGTTACCTTTTTCGCTGCATCGCATGGCTGCCCTCTCGCGAGAGCTGGATCGTTTCTTTGGAGGTCACATCAACCAGCTGGCCCGCGGGCACGACATCTACCTGGTCTATGCCGGCGGCGACGATCTGTTTGCTGTGGGCTCCTGGGTACGCGTGCTACGCTTTGCCCGAAGTGTACAGGAAAAGCTAAGAGCATATACCGGGTATAATCCTTCGGTGACCATCTCGGCCGGACTCTCGGTCCATAAGGAACACTTCCCGATAACTGTTGCTGCTGAAACGGCCGGTGAAGAAGAAGATCGCGCTAAGGAAGCAGGCAAAAATCGTATTGCGATATTTGAGACACCAGTTGCCTGGGATCAGCTCCAATCGCTGATCGACAACCTCGCAGAACCACTCCTGGAGGTGATCCAGCAATCCGACCAGCTTCCTGAAGACCAGCGCATTCCACGCACGTTTTTGCATACGCTGTTGCGCTATAGCCAGGAAGTACTTGACCGGAAAGACCAGGGCGCATTCGGTCAGGTCAGAGCAGTCAACCTCAGAGCGCTGGCTCGGCTGAACCACCTGCTGCATTATACCTTTGCCCGGCGTGGAGTGAGCGAGGCGCTGTTAGCACAGGAAGCTACCGACCAACCGCTGGTGCAGTTAGCCCGGGGCTTCCTCCTGGAGCGTCCGGACCGAAGCGAATGGTTCCGCACGTTCATCATTCCGGCTGCTTACGTGTTGCTGAAAACCCGAAAACAACGTGACTGAGCCACTCAACAACTGTGTAAATGCCATGAGCAAGCACAATGTGACCATCCCGGACGATCTGGCCCGATGCACGCCCGAAGAGATCGATGCGCTGGCAAATCAGATGGGGCGTGATTTTACAGACATTAAAACCGCCCAACTACGTAACGTTTTTGCCCACATCAATCGCATGCGAACGCGCTGGCGCCGCGACCAAGACCGTGAGCAGATCCGGCGTGATCTGGTCATGCTCAAACCCCGCCTGGCCTATGCCGGCGGCCGCCAGCAAGCGGTGCGCCCCATGAGTGACACCTTCCGCAATGCGATTGATGCTGTATTGAAGTCAAATAATTTTGACGCAGCGTTGCGCAACTTTTTCGACCTGATCGAAGGCGTCGTCGCCTATCACAAATACTATGGAGGTACAGACTAAACCTGAAAGAGCCATGGCCCGCTTTCTGGGAAATATCATTCTGAAGGGCAAGATGAAATGCCTGACGGGGCTGCATATAGGCGGTTCCAAAGAAAAATTTGAGATCGGAGGGGTCGATCAGCCCGTCATTCGCGACCCGGTCACGAACGAACCCTACGTCCCCGGTTCCTCCCTCAAAGGCAAAATGCGGGCGTTGCTGGCCTTTGCCCTGGGAAAAGCCGATAAAGACCCGAACTTTAAGACGTTCGATCCGAACTGTCCGCTTCAGCGGGTATTTGGCACGTCGGCCGAAGCACGCAACATCGGCCCTTCACGCCTGATCGTACGCGATGCCTTTGCGGACGCGGAAACCCGGAGGATGTGGGATGAACTGGATACCGAGCTGCTCTACACCGAGCTCAAAGCAGAAAACAGCGTGGACCGCCTTACTTCGGCGGCCAATCCACGCTTCCCGGAGCGCGTCGTGCGGGGCTCTCGGTTTAATGTGGAGTTTGTTTTTGGTGTCTATGAGCTGGAGGACGTTAAATACTTCCGCTATGTTATAGAAGGCCTGCGTCTACTGGAGCATTCCTGGCTCGGGCGCAGCGGTACGCGAGGGTATGGGCAGGTAGCCTTCCAGCTGGCTGAGCCATTTGTGGTAACCCTTGAAGACTACCGAACCGGCAGCGAGGCCTATCGAAAGGCCAGCCAGCCCCATGAAGCGCTCTCGTTCTCGCTTCGTCCCTCCGATATTGACGAGCAGCGCATTGAGCAACTACAGGAAGCATTCACCTCGAAGGTGGAATGACGTTTCAGGTTATCTATTTATATCCCCGGGCTTCGTACCGGACGCCCCTGCGTTCCGATACGCTCTGGGGCCTGTTGATGGTCGCTCTGCGTGTGGTAGCAGGCGACGAGGAGGCCGATGCGTTTATCGAAGCCTGCGAGGCAGGACGTCCTCCGGTGCGCATCTCATCGGCGTTTCCGTTTCTTATAGCGCAGACCGATGAGGGTAAAACGGTGCGGCGTCACTTTTTCCCCAGGCCAGCGCTTCCGCCGCCTCCGCTGTCTCGTCCAGACACCCTGGATCCGGACAGGATCTTTGAACAGATGCGTCAGGGCAAGCAAACGCGATCCATCCAATGGCTACCACAATCGCTCTTTGAGGCGGTACTGCTGGGCAAGCTGGACGAAACTGGCCTGCAATGCGCCCTCCAGGAGCACCGTGAGTCCTGGCCACAACTGTACCTCCAGGACAACCTGCATACTTCAATAGACCGCCTGACCGGAACCACCCGCATGGAAAATGGAGCTGGCCAGCTCTTCTACAGCCGAGAGTTTTACCTGGGACGCAGGCAGGGGCTGTTCTTTCTGTGCACTGGCGAGGTTGAACGTCTGCTGCCAGCCATTCGCTATCTGCATCATACCGGCTGGGGAGGGGATAGCTCGGTAGGCAAGGGGCACTTCGACTGGGAGCGTGGTACGCTAACGCTTAACGTGCCGGATCAACCCACACACCGTGTCCTGCTATCCCTCTACAGTCCAACCAGCGAGGAGCTGACTCACCTGCGGCATCATCCAGAAAAGACCTGGTACCGCCTGGAGCGACGTCAGGGCTACGCCGGCGCTCATCGCCTTCCCGGTGGTGTCTATCGCAAACCGCCACTTTATATGCTGGCCGAAGGGTCGATCGTGCCCGACCCGGGGCGCCCGCTCTGCGGCTCAGTACACAGAGTGTTGCGCTCCGGCCAGGTATGGATCCGCCACAGCGGTCTGGCACTGGACGTGCCCGCTCGTATCCAGGGAACATAGCAATCCCGAGTAAGCGATGCCCATTACCCTGAAGCTCACTACACGGTCACCGGTCCATATCGGCACGGGCCGAGAATTGGAAGCCTTCGAATACCTGATCCACGATGGCTACTTCTGGCGCCTGCATCCCGACCGGCTGACCATGTTCCTGCTCGAAGCTGCCGGCAATGAAGCCGTCGATCAGTTCGCCAGCTGGATTAGTCAGGTAGCTGAACGGCTTACTACTGCGCCCAATAACCGGGAGCAATCACGCCTCCGCCAGTCTATCACGATCCGAAACTTTCTTCGGCATATCGCGGGCCAGTCCAATCTGGAACAGCGGTTTCTGGCCAGCCTGCCCGAGCTGGCTTCCTACTACATGCCTACCACTCAGGCTCATTTCAGACAGCTGATCCGGGAACAGCTCAAAACGCCGGATGGGAAGCTCTATGTGCCCGGCTCTTCCTTAAAAGGCGCACTTCGCACCTGTCTCCTCTACCAGGTATTGACAGAAGCCGACAAGAAAACGGTAAATCGGTGGCGCCAGCATTTTGCTGAAGAGCTGAAGCAGCTGAAAAAGAGAAAGCGAAAGGCCCAGTTTCTGGCAAAGTGGCTTGAACAGGAGGTTTTCTTCTGCGGTGTGCGACGCAGGGAGGATATAAGCTGGGGTGATGCACAGTATGACCTGTTGAAATTTCTGATGGTCAGCGACTCGACCGCGGTTGCGCCTGAAGAAAATGGTATGGTCTTGAATGTTAATCTCTACCTGCCCGGAGCGCGACCTCAGCCACAGGCTCCACCCGTGGAGGCACTGGGCGTGGATGTTGCGCTGGAAGCTCGTATCGGATTTGAGGTACAGTTCTTTCAGACTGCCTGGAAACTTCTGCAGCAAAAGACGCAGGGAATGGGTAAGCAAATCTGGATAGAGTTGCCGGAGCGCTTTGAACGCCTCTACGGGTTGTCGCTGAAAGAAGCGCAGGCGCTTTCCACAGAAGAACTGGAGCGCCGGCTGTTGGCACGCGTGCGCACTGCGGTCCGGAATTTCAGCGAGGCGCTGCGCACGTTTGAAATCCAGTGGTGCCAGAGAGCCGAGCGAGGAACTACCAGTCTACTGGCCCGGCAGCTACAACATTTTTATGATAGTCTGCCTGACGACGCCATACGCCTTGGATGGGGCAGCGGCTTTGCCGCGGTCACCGCATTTCTGGCCCTGCGAGATGAACTGGAATGGGAGGAGACGCTCGAAGAACTGCTTGTCGCCCGCTTCCCTTCACGGAAAATTTCTACAGACACCTTCCCTCGATCTCGCCGCATGGCACCACAGAGAGGGGTTGTACCCCTGGCTTTACCACTGGGATGGATAGCGCTGGAATGGCCCGAACCGGCTCAGACGCCTGCCCGGGAAACAGCTGCAGCCAATGCCCCTGAGGAGCCGCTCCTCCTGGAGCGGATTGGACCACGTAGTCAAAACATTCTGGCTGAAGTGGTCGACAATACGAAGATGCCTTTCCTGATTCGGGTATTTGTGCGGGGACTGGAATCGAAGACATTTCGCTGTGGGGGCGCCCGGGCACAGAACCTGCAGATCGGGCAGCGACTCCTGGTAGAAGTAGCCGAATGGGACAAAAGAGGGAACTGTCCCCGAATGTTTCGGGTGCAGAGCCTCCGCGTCAAGTAGCAAAAATATGATTCAGGACAGGGGCGCGATCGTAAGCGCCGACCAGCCAGGACGGTTCTTTTTAAGATCCAAGGTGCGTTCAGCCAGGCCCTGAACCCTGGCGTTCCGGGGCAGCTTGAGCTGCGACGCAACCCCTGGGGGTACGAAAATACGATCACCTGTATCCGTCCTGACAAATGCAAAAGGCTTCTCTCTGACCGGTTGGTAGTGCCCCTGAAATGGCCGGACCAGTTCGGGGAGCGTTGCCTCGGGTCGGGGTTCCAGAGCAAGCACTTCGTTCCCCGCCACCCTGAGACGGACAACCGTGCCCGGCGCCAGGGAGGCAACCTCTGGAAGATCCTGATGACGGGCGCTGCAGACCCGGGTAGGAGACAGCCGAATTACTGTACGCGCCTTTTCGGGTTGATGGCTGACAATCACCCCCATTTTCTCTTGGGTCGGCAGAAAGTAATCCCATCCAATCTGCAACGCCGGTTCCGTGGGGAGGTCGGTACGGTGCGCGCGTTCCCGGAACCAGGATTGCTGGCAGAGCCGGTGATAGAGATTTCCCGGGCGGGATACTTCCGGCGCCAGCTTTTGCGCAGCCTGTAGCTGCGCTGCCGCTTCATCATAGCGTTGCTGCTGTGCCAGCAGATTCGCCAGTGCCACATGGATCCGAAAGCGTACAGCAGGATGCTCATTGCGAGCACAGCGCAGCGCCTGCACCCATGCTGTCAGGGCATGAGAAGGACAGTCGGGAAGGTGGGCTTGTGCCACCTTTTTCCAGATCCAGCTCTTCTTCTGGTGTTGCACGAGCACCGGACGTAGCAACGGACGAGCTTCAGCGGCTCTACGCTGGCGCAGAAACACACAGGCCAGATGGTAACGAACCCACAGGGCGTCTTCCGGCAGTCGGGGCAGTGCTGCCTCGACCTGAGCCAACGCCCATCGAAATACCCGAGGCGCCAGCGCATGAGGCGGAAGCTTGGCCAGCGCTTTGGCCACGAACTGGACCAGCCACTGCTCAAGTGACGGAAACGACCGGCCGTCTCTGACATAGGGCCTGCGATCTTCCGGACGCAACGTGTCGAACGCACGTACCCGATAACAAAATACCAGCGCTCGCGCCCACGGCACAGGCAGCCGACACACCTGAAGTAACATGAGGCTCTGTAACAGATCTGCCTGATGCAATAACCTGAGCGCTTCATATTCGTCCAGCAGTTTTGCAATCTCGCGTGCCAGATGACCTGGAAGCCGATCCTGGACGTGCCGGCGAGCTCTGACCTTCTCCACGTGTTGTTTCAGGCGGTAGTACAGTTTCCAGCCCCATTCACGAGCCAGCAGACTATCCTGCTGAATCAGCGCGCGGTGTTGCTCAACAAAAGGACGGGCCCGCTCATATTGATCATGAGAAAGCTCCAGAAACTCTCTGGTGCCCGGAGGATAATCCCCGATCAGAACGATTTTTAGCCTGTTAACGACGAAGATTTCTTCCATGGGCCTGCGTGGGGTCAACCTTCAGATTGGAGCAGGGTCTGAATACGCTCGAACAGCGCGCCAGAAAAGGCACGACCCACCGGGCGGGCAGTGGTCCACTCCTGGCGGCGGTTATAGTAAAAATCGACGGTGAGGTTTTCTGTGCCCTGTCGGAAGTGGACGCGCAGGGCATAGGGCAAAGTCTCCCAGTGGACTACCTGAACGTCGGTATCTTTCAGACATTGCTGCACCCGTTCGATGAAGGCCTGGAGAAAAGGATCTGAGGGCAACTTCGCAGAAGCCGCTGGAGGGTCGAGCAGTACCTGATGAAACAGCGCCAGAGCCTTTCGAGTGAGCGCTGGATCGTCGGCACCGCCCAGCCCGATTACCTGGCTTACCTTCCCGCTGGCGCGATAATAATACTGGATGCGAGCCGTCCGATCATCCTGATACAGGTAATACCGAACGCTGTAGGGCAATTGCTCAACCTGTCGGACTTGAATACCCTGTCGCGTCAGAGCTTGTTGGAGGCGGTGATGGTACTCCTGCAGGAATGCTGTGGAGAAAATGGGGCCAGTGGATTCGGTTGACGGTGCCGGTGGATCGGGCTTTGTATTCACCATGGTGGGTTGCCACCGAAGGCGTGAGTAGGCGTCGAACTGCGGCGCTCCTACAATCCACAGCGCTTCCTGCGCGCGTGTAATCGCTGTATACACCCATCGGAAGAATTCAGCATTCCGGTGATGTCTCCAATCGTCGAAAACGACCACTGCCTGCTGCCATTCGCCACCCTGCGCTTTGTGTACCGTAAGGACATAGCCGTAACGTACATGCAGTGCATTGAAATACGGATCCTGAAGAAGCGCTAACTTGTATTCGGTCTGCTCGGGTTTGAGTTCCGGGTGACGCTGCTTAAAATCAATCAGCAGCGCCTGGAAAAGGTCGGGGGATGGTTGGCCGTCCGGACTTTCCAGCAGGTTCTCAAGGATTTTGCAGGGAATGCGTAACCGGGCGTTGGAATGCAGATGCGTAAGGACAACGTCTCGGAAATAAAGGTCAACAGGAGGTCGACCACGACGTCCAATGCGGCGATGCTCGCGTTGGGAGGCTACTTCTTCGACCCGCATCAGATCGCCGTTAAAAAGATTGTACCTGGGCGCATTACGGTTGATCAGAAGCAGATCTCCCGGTTGAAGGGGCAGGTCGCTGCGTCCCCACAGACGCTCCCGGATGGCTCTGTTCAGATTACGGGCCAGTGCGTTGGTACGACATAGCATAACCACTGATTCCTTTTGACGGTAGGACCGGACGACGAAGTCGAGCGCTTCGGTTATGGAGGCTGCACGAATACCTGGCGGATGCGGGGTAAGCTGAAACGTATTAAAACGCCGAGCGGCCAGCGCTTTCCGAAGCCGGGTTGCCACCTCAAGAATAGGATGATCGGCACGCTGTCGGTAAACGGTGTGCAGGTGAGCTTTCCATACCTCCAGGCCAAAATGGCGACGCAGGTAGCGAGGAGAAAGGGCTGGTGAAAGCGACTGACCGACCGGAGGAAGCTGTGCCGGATCGCCTATGAAAAGAATCCGTGTGGAAGGCGGTGCATTGCGTCGAGGCAACAGGCGCGTGTAACGCAGTAGATCGGTCAATAATCGTCCTGATCCAAAACGGTACAGCTCTGTTTCGCCTTCAACATCGCCAATCATGGAAGCTTCGTCAATCAGCATCAGTTTGGTATCCGGATCGGCACTCCGTAGTTGGAAATGCAGGCGAATACCTATTAGCTCGGAAAAATCATCGGACGCTTCGACTGCTTTGAGTATGTGCACCTGACCGAGTACGTAGAGGAGGCTGTGCAGGGTGCGTGCCTCCTGCCCAATGCGTGAGGCGAGAATGCGTGCAGCCCTGCCCGTCGGGGCGGCCAACTGAAAACGAATCGATTCTTTGGTCAGCCAGTTTACCAGATGGCGTATCAGGGTCGTTTTTCCGGTACCGGCGCTACCGGTTACGATAAAGATCGGGGGCGCATCGGGTGCGTTCAGCCAGCTCTGGATGCCTCGTATTACCTGATACTGTTCCTGGGACAAAGATTCCATGACCAATCAGGATCTCTCCGAAGCTGTATTTTACGGGGCATCTGCGGACTTTTTCCAAAATGGAAATTCCAGAAGATCAACGTGCTTTCGTAAAAATAACCGATTTGCTTCTGCGCCATACCATGTAATTCTGGCGCATCTTCTGATAGCCTTTCTGGCAGCGCAGCCTGTGGATGGCGAGTTGATACAGGGATCGTGTGACTCACAGCAGCCCTTAGCAAGTGCTGTAGGATATGAACTCTGTCTTCCATTTTGAGGGGAGACGATGCAGTCGCCGAAAGGAGAAAGCATTTAAGCAATCCTTGTAGAAGAGATGCGCACTACCAGGTGATGGATCCTTCATCGAGAGATCAAGAGAACTTGATTGTTTTTAGGTGTTATTGTATCTTTAAGATAAATTTATTAGAGAGAGACAATATGTGACATTGAATTGTCACAGGTCAGCGTTTGCCATTTCTTCATTGTTTTTTGACATTATGTATCATTTAAATCGCTGTTTTTAATACGAAAAAAGCCGATTTTTACAGAGAATGTTACAATAGGGTAGCAAGACCTGACCCCAAGAAAAGGGGATTACGACTAGCATGCCGTTGGGTTAAACTTACCGAAACCCACCGGGATACCATTGTAGCAAGACCTGACCCCAAGAAAAGGGGATTACGACCGGTGATGTCTGGCCCGGATTACATAGAATCCGGGCTGAATGATGACTAGTAGCAAGACCTGACCCCAAGAAAAGGGGATTACGACATCAGGCCCTCCGGAGCCGTACGCCAGGCCACTACGATAAACTGGCCTGGCAGTAGCAAGACCTGACCCCAAGAAAAGGGGATTACGACCGGATATCAATCCGACCCGACCATCCCTGGGCCGAGGCCCAGCGGCGGACCGCCTCGACGGCCCGCCGGGGAGTAGCAAGACCTGACCCCAAGAAAAGGGGATTACGACTGGCTCCACGTAGT
>JAUZRN010000024.1 GCA_030950375.1 Rhodothermus sp.
CTGCGCCCCCTTTGAGGGGAAGCTGTCCGGAGGACGGAGGGGGGCTTTGTGTGTGGGCAAGGCATAAATAGCGTGCGCGATCTGTTTGGTCGCACCCGCCCGGGGGTTTTATGCGTGGACAAGCGGCCGACGTACAGGGCGATGGTGAGGTGAAAGTCCTCTCCTTTCTCCCTTCCGGGAGGCGAAGGGGAGGCCTTGAGGCCTGAAGTTTGGGCTGGCATATCTCGACGACCTGCGAGAAGGCCATCAGTCGCGTCTGGCTCCTAAAAAAGCCAGAAGGGCCGCCCGGTCCGTTTTTGTGGAGTTGCCGTCAAAATTCACGTCGCTTCCTGTCGAAGGCTTGTTTTTAATTTAGACGTAATCTAAATTTTGGGCCGTGGTCTTAGCGAAAGGAAGCAATGGATCGACGGAGGTTTCTGCATCGGCTGGGCGGATGGATGATTGGAGGCTGGCTGGCCAGCTCGCCGTTCCGGCTATGGAGCCGACCAGCTGAGCCAGCGCCTCTGGTGCGACTTTATTACGTGATGGGGACGCTGGTGCGCTTCGAGGTTTATCACCCGGATCGGATGGCGGCCCGGGACGCTGTCCGGCGCGCCAGTGCGTTGCTGTTTGAGGTCCACCGGCAGATGAGCGTGCAGGAGCCCACGTCGATCCTGAGCCAATGGAATGCAAGTCCTTCGGGGACCGACCTGGTGTTGCCGGAGCTGACGCGGGCAGCCGTAGCCGAAGCGTTGTACTGGCGGCAGGCAACCGGTGGACATTTTGATCCTACGGTGGGCGCCGTCGTGGCTGCCTGGCAGCGGGGACAGCCACCGGTACCCCAGGCAGAACGTCAGGTGGAGCTGCGTGGCGATGGCCGGCTACGTAAATGGGGGGCGGTCGCTTTAGACCTGGGAGGCAGTGCCAAGGGATGGGCGGTGGATCAGGCGGTGGCGGTGCTGCAACAGGCCGGATGCACGGCAGCGCTGGTCAATGCCGGCGGCGATCTGCGGGTGTTCGGGACGCCTCCAGGAACTCCGGCGTGGACGATCGGGATCCGGCATCCGCTGCGTCCCGATGAGGTGCTGACTACCGTGGCGCTGACCGGCGGCGCGCTGGCGACCAGCGGCGACTACGAGCCGACCGGATCCGTGCTGGTTGATCCCCGCGACCTGACGCGCATCCGCTTGAACGGAGGCGTTACGGTCTGGGCCCCTACCTGTGGCGCTGCTGATGCGCTGGCTACGGCGCTGGCGATTGAGCCCGATCCGTCCTGGCTTCCTGAGATGGCCGGGGTGTTGATAGCACGTCGGGAGACCGAAGGACTACGCGTGCAGACCTGTCGCTGGTTGTTTGCGCCTAACCCAACCGAAAACCTACCATGATACATCGTAACATCGGATGGTTCTTGCTGGTGTTGGCCCTGGCCTGGCCGGTGCGTGCGCAGGACGAAGGCGAACGTGCCCGTCTGGGAGGCTACGGCGCCATTCGCTTCGAAGTCGCCGACCTGGAGCATCAGTACAATACGTTTACTTTCCGTCGTTTTGTGTTGACCACTGATGTGGCCATTACGTCGAACCTACGCTTTCTGTCGGAGCTGGAGCTGGAGCGGTTTCGGGTCCTGGAGCTGGAAAAGGTGGTCGAAGGCGAAGGAGGAGTGACCGTCGAGCAGGCTATTGAAGGGACAGACCAGTCGGAGATTGCCATTGAACAGGCGTGGCTGGAGTGGGCGATTGCTCCGGCGTTCCGGTTAAGGGCTGGGGGACTCCTGGTACCGGTAGGACGCTTCAACATTCACCATGATGACAATCAATGGATGTTTCCGAGGCGGTCGTTGGTAGATCGCGGGGCGCCTGTATTGCCCTCAAAATCGGCCTGGAATGAACTGGGGATGGGGATTGCGGGTGAGATACCGGTCGGAATGCAGGGCCTGTTGACCTACGAATTGTATGTGGTCAATGGGATGCAGCTGGATGTGACGGTGGAACAGAAATCGGTTAGTCGTTCGGGTGGGGCCGGTAATCAGGTAAGTCAGACGCTTGAATTGAAATTTGAACCTTTTACCGGGACGTTTGGCAATGATACCAAGCAGGCCAAGACCGTGACGGGACGGGTGGCGTTGAGTCCGTCGCTGGGGGTAGAGCTGGCGCTGTCGGGCTATTATGGCCGCTATACCCCGCAGTATTTACCGGCGGCTTACGTAGGCAGTGTGGGCGTGGACTTTCTGTGGAGCCGCGGTCCGCTGGCGCTGGAGGGCGAGTATGTCTATACGACGATGGGAGATGTGCGGGCCGTTGCTCAGGATTTTGCGCGGCGTGTCTACAATCAGGAGGGCGCAGCATTTGGGCCGGGTGCGGACGAGGTGCCCCTGGAGAGTGAGGTTGAAATCGAGCTGGTGGGGTTGAGTCGTGCGCGGCAGGGATACTGGTTGGAGGTGCGCTATGCCTTTTTCCCCGAGTTTCTACGGGCGACGTTCTTTGGCCAGGGCAGTCAGCCTCTCTGGTATGCCGGGGTGCGTCTGGAACAGGTGTGGTTTGAGGAACTGCTGCGGGAAGCCACGTTTTCGGCGGGAAGGCTGGAGGTGTTCGAAGTGGCTGATCGCTGGGTAAACCGGGTGACGTTCGGGCTTACCTATCGTCCTACGCCGCTGGTGGGTTTCCAGTTGGCGTACGAGCTGACCTGGACGAATAAAGGCCGTAGCCTGGGAGACGTGACAAACTATTTGATCGCCCAGGGCGGTGAGGATATGGCCCGAGCGTTTATCTTTGGCGTCGTCTTTGGTTTCTGAGTAGATGGAGCAGCCGGGCCGGCGCCTGGAGCGTGTCGGCCCGGCATTTTTTCGGCGTGGGCTATGGGGTGCTACGCAGGATTGTTCGTGCTGATACTGGGATGGGGCCTGGTGCCTGTGGCATGGGCACAGGACCAGATTTTCCTGACCCCGGAGGAAGCCCGGGCGGAGGTGTTTCCCCGGGGGCATTATTACCAGCAGGATACGCTTCGTTTTACGCCGGAAGAGCTGCGGCAGGCCCGGCAGGCCCTGCGTCGTGCCGAACCTCTCGATTCGGTGCTGGTTGTGACGCGCGTTTACGATCGGGATGGGAAATTCCTGGGGTATGCCGTGATCACTGAGGAGCTGGGCAAGTATCGGCCGATCACCTTCATTGTGGGCGTGCGTCCTGATTTTTCAGTTGAAAAGGTGGCTGTCATGGTGTACCGGGAGTCGCATGGGGGCCAGGTGCGGCTGCCGCGTTTTCTTTATCAGTATCGGGGAAAAACGCTGCGCGATCCGATTCAGACCTACCGGGATATTGTAAACATCAGTGGGGCTACCATTTCGGTTAATTCGTTGAACCGGGGCGTCAAGAAAGTGCTGTATTTTGTGACCACGTATTATCGGAAGCATCCGCCTGTGTTGACCTACCGACCGCATCGATGATGTCGTTTTCGCTTTGTTCCCTGCGCGGTACTGCCCGCTGGCTGGTTACCTGGTTTCTTGTGGTGTTAGGAATCGGCTACCTGACCGGCATCGTATTCGTTCGGCACACCACGCACAATACGCCCACGGGCGTTGTGCATCAGTTTCGTGGGAACGAAGACGTGCCGCTGGAGGAGGTGCAGGAGATCAAGTATCCCAAGAGCCCCTATGAAATGCTCAACATTTTGCATGCCCATATCACGTCGTTTGCGCTCATCTTTCTGGCAGTAGGAGGCCTGTTCCTGGGCACGTCTGTCTCGGAGCGATGGAAAGCTATCCTGGCGCTGGAGCCGTTTGCGGCCACGCTGGTGTTGTTCGGGGGGATGGCGGCCGTGCGTTTTCTTCCGGAAAGCTGGGCATGGCCGGCGGCCTGGGTGATGCTGGTAGCCGGTGGCTCCACGTTCGTCTGTCTGTACGTGATGATCGGGCGTATCCTGTGGGAGATGTGGCAGCCGCGTAACCGTCGTACGGTTGCGTGAAAAAGGGCATTTTGTATCTTAAAAGGCTACCTCTTGCGTGCGAGCGTTTTTCTCACAAAAAAACCTGAAAAACGCCATGCGGTATCTGTTCACTGTCTTGATGGGGCTGTGGTTGCTTGCAGGTTGTCGACAGCAACCGGCTGAGCAGTCAGCGGCGCCGGCCGAGCCGCCGTTGCCGGAGGGGCGGCTGGCTGTGGAGGAGCCGGTGCTTTATGCCACGGCTGCCGGTGATAGTGCGGTGGTATCGCTGCGCATCGCCAATGGTACGGTTGAGGCCGACACGCTGGTAGGAGCCGAAGCGCCGGCCGTAACGCGCGACGTGGTGCTGCGTGAGGTGGTGGGGGATACGGTGCAGACTACCCGCTCGGTTTCCTCGATCGTGATTCCGGCACGTTCGCGGGTGGCGGTGCAGCTGGTCCTGCGTAATCTACAGCAGGCGATCGAGCCGGGGCAGATGGTGCTGGTGGATTTGAGTCTGGCCCGGCAGGGGCGGTTGCGCGTGCGCGTGCCGGTGCGCGAGGCGACAACTCCCGGCGAATAAGCTTGCTTTACTGTCCGGTACCGGCCGGTGCTCGCCAGACGTTATTGGTGCGGTCGATGTCGGGGAACCAGCGCGCTGGATCGATTTCGACCCGGGTAACGGCGGCATCGGTCGGTACCGTAACGGTCACTTGCCGACGCCCTTCCAGCCAGATGTCCACGTCGATGGTGTCCTGCACCTGCGACCCATCGGCCAGCGTGAGCGTCAGGTAGACAGGCATCGGTGCGTTTCCGAGGTCTTCGACCGTGATGCGCACGCCACCTTCGATGGGCTCGACAGCCGCGATGGCCTGGTCGAGCGTCCACGTCTCAAAATACCAGGCATGCCAGAACCAGTCGAGGTCGCGGCCACTGATGCGTTCGAACGTATGGAAGAAGTCGTAGGGATATGGATGCTTGAAGGCCCACTCGCGGATGAAGGTGCGGTAGGCACGCCAGAAGACGTCTTCGCCCAGAAGGCCGCGGAGGGCTTCCAGGAGCGTAGCGGGCTTACTGTAGGAAGCGACGCCGAACGCAAAGCTGAAGTAGTGGTAATCGGACCAGCGCATGATTTCTCCTTCGGCGCCCATGCGGGCCAGCATGAGATAGCTTTCCTGTTCGCTCAGCCGAGGTTGCGTGCCGGGGAAGAAGTCGGTGCGGGCGTGGTTTTCGGCAAACGTGGTGCTGCCTTCGTCTATCCAGCTGTAGCGACGCTCGTTAGTGCCCACGATCATGGGAATCCACATGTGGGCCAGTTCGTGCGCCGTCACGTAGTAGAGGGCGCTGTCGCCGGCCGCATTGTAGTCGCCGATGAGGGTCATCATGGGGAATTCCATGCCGCCGCCGATGATGCCACCGCCTTCGACAGCTGTCATGTGGGGCCAGGGGTAAGGAAAGCCTGTCAGGCGCGAGAGATAGCTGAGGGCGTGTTGCTGGTAGCGGGTGACATGGGCCCATCGGGGAGCTGACGGTCGCCAGAACGTATTGATCTGAGCGTAGTCGGTCTGTCCGTCGCCGTCGCGATCGCCCACCGGGGTGCGTGCGCCTTCCCAGTAAGCCTTACGTACCAGGCTGAAGGCCACGTCGCGCACGTTCGTCGCCCGGAATCGCCATTGCAGGCGGCCCTCGGTACCTGGCAGGGTAACCGGATCGGTATCCGGTTCGGCGATGCGCACCGGCGTATCGCTGGCATAGGCCTGGCGCATGCGGGCCAGCACCTCAGGTGCCAGCACTGCTTCAGGATTTTCGAAAGTGCCGGTGGCCATCACGAGCCAGCCGGCGGGTGCATCGATCGTGATCTGATAGTCGCCATAGCCAAAGTAAAACTCGGCACGACTCAGGAACGGTGCCGTAAACCAGCCAATCACATCATCATAGACCGACATGTGAGGATACCAGTAGGCCAGGAAGAAGAGGTTGTCGTCGTAGCCCATGCGGCCACCGGCGCCCCGTTTGGGAATGGTAAAGGACCAGCGAAGATCAAGCTGCACGGAATCGTTCGGGGCCAGCGCCTGCGGCAGAAAAATAATCAGCCGGGTGCCGTTGACGGTATAGCGCGGAGCTCCCCGTGGGGCATCGGCAGCCAGGTAGGCTGCCTGACCGTTGACGCCTACATAGTGGAGCGTAACGCCGCCCGTTACTTCAACCGATTCGTTGCGTACGACTCCTTCGGCGTGGACGTTCAGGGGCAGCTCCAGAAAAAGCTGGCGGAGCGTGTCCGGTGAGCGATTGAGGTAAACGATCCGCCCTTCACCGTTCAGGCGACGTGCGGCTGGGTCGATGCGGGCAGTCAGGTCATAGCGGGCATACTGTTGCCAGTAGTTCGGACCCGGGCGGCCATCTAACGTGCGCGTCCCCTGTTCAATAGCCTGGACAAACGATGGCGGTAAGGTCAGAGGAGCTGGTAGTGGACGCTCCGGACGAAAAGACGGCGTAGTCGGGGATGGTTCCGTGGGACGTGAGGCGGCGCATCCCATCCCGAACAGCACACCGATCAGGAGCAGCACAACAGGGCGCATAACCACAGGCTGGTTGGTTCAATGATTGTCTGAAATATAGGCGACAGCTGGCATTTCCGCCATCGTTGCCCGGACCAAAGTTAACGATTTGATAATACCGGGGCCTGCATGATTTACCGTGCGTTGACAGAAGGTTTTTTAGATTCCCATAGAGAGACGGCGCTAACAACCAGAAAACGCCATGGGACAACGAACGCTTCTTCCAGTAGCCCTGCTCCTGTTCGGAATACTGGCTGGCTGTGGGCAGGATCAGCAGCGCGGACAGCTAACCGGCTCGGTGCGGATTGACGGCTCCAGTACGGTCTATCCGCTGACCGAGGCGGTGGCCGAAGAGTTCATGAAACAGTATCCCGGGGTGCGGGTGACGGTGGGCATCAGCGGGACCGGTGGGGGCTTTTCCCGGTTCCTCCGCAGAGAGACAGACATCAACGATGCGTCACGGCCAATTCGTCCGGTCGAAGATTCGCTGGCCCGGCAGAGGGGGATTGAATACATCGAGTTGCCCGTAGCCTATGATGGTATTGCGGTGGTGGTCAATCCCGGAAACGACTGGGTGGAGTGCATGACCGTGGAAGAGTTGCGGCGCGTCTGGGAGCCCAACAGTACGATTACCCGCTGGAATCAGGTGCGGGCCTCGTTTCCGGACCGGCCGCTGAGCCTGTATGGGGCCGGGACCGACAGCGGCACCTATGATTACTTCACAGCGGCCATTGTGGGGGAGGAACATGCCAGCCGATCGGACTTCACGGCCAGTGAAGACGACAACGTGCTTGTCCAGGGGGTCAGTGGAGATCCCAACGCCCTGGGATTCATCCCGTTGGCTTACTATGAGGAGAACACGGACAAGTTGAAGGCTGTAGCGATCGACGATGGCAACCCGGACAATGGGGAAGGGTGCATTCTGCCCAGCACCGAAACCGTGGGCAACGGGACCTATCAGCCGCTTTCGCGACCGATCTTCATTTACGTAAATGCGGAGCAGGCCGACGATCCGGCGGTCGGAGCGTTCGTCGAGTTTTATCTGCAGCATGCAGCCGCTCTGGCCCTGGAGGTAGGTTATGTGCCGCTATCAGCCGAGGCTTACGAGCTGGCCCTTGAACGCTTTCGGAACCGGGTCACGGGTAGTATCTTTGGAGGTGGTGGTTCGCAGGTAGGGATTAAGCTCGAAGACCTGCTCCAGCTGGAACAGCAGGAAGCCGGAGAAACTGCAGTAGAGTAGTCCATTCGGTATGCCTGAGGAGGCAGGTGAACGGGTACGCTGGCGCCGGCAGGGATTTCCAGATCTGACGCCGGAGGCTAACCTGTCGCGGGGGCCCAGGGAGCGACTGATGCAGGCGCTCCTTGGGCTCTGTGCCTTGGTAACGGTCTGCACCACGCTTGGCATTGCGGCCATTCTGATCGGGGAGTCCGTGGCTTTCTTTCGCCAGGTCTCCCTGGCCGAGTTTCTGGGGGATACGAAGTGGACGCCACAGTTTGCTGAGCAGCACTTTGGCATCTGGCCGCTGCTGGTCGGCACGCTGATGATCACTGTGATTGCAGCCCTGGTGGCCATTCCGATCGGTCTGGCCGCTGCCATTTACATCTCGCAATATGCGCCCGATCGCGTGCGGCGCTGGCTGAAGCCTTCTCTGGAGCTGCTGGCAGGAGTGCCGACCGTCGTTTATGGCTACTTTGCACTGACGTTCGTGACCCCGCTATTGCAGCGCGTTCTGCCCCAGATGCAGGTGTATAATGCGCTCAGCGCCGGGATCGTGGTGGGGATCATGATCATTCCGATGGTGGCGTCCTTGAGCGAAGATGCGTTGCGGGCAGTGCCGCGTTCGCTGGCGGAAGGGGCCTATGCACTGGGCGCCACGAAGTATGAGGTAGTGCTCCACGTGGTGGTTCCGGCCGCCCTGAGCGGAATCATGGCCAGCTTTATTCTGGCGCTGAGCCGAGCGATTGGTGAGACCATGATCGTCACGTTGGCAGCCGGTGCGACGCCCCGTCTGACGTTCAACCCGCTGGAATCCATTCAGACCATGACGGCCTATATCGTGCAGGTCAGCCTGGGAGATACACCGCAGGGAACGGTCGTGTACCAGAGCCTGTTTGCCGTGGGCCTGGTACTGTTTATCCTGACCCTGGGCATGAACCTGCTGGCCAATCGGATAATCCTGCGCTTTAAAGAAACCTATTGAGTGAGATGCGCGAAGTGCAGCAGGCAGTGGTTGCCCGGTTCGATCTGCGGCTGGGCCGACGACAGCGCTTAGGGCAGATTCTGGCGGTGATCTTGTTTCTGGCAACAGTGTTCGGGTTGCTCGTATTGACGGCGCTTCTGGTCGATGTGGTGCGTAAGGGGACGCCCTGGCTGGACTGGCAATTTCTTACGTCCTATCCCTCCCGTAAGCCTGAAGCAGCCGGGATCAAGTCGGCAATTGTGGGATCGTTCTGGCTCATGGTGCTGACAGCCCTGTTTGCCGTTCCGGTCGGCGTAGGGGCCGCGATCTACCTGGAGGAATATGCGCCGCGCGGCTGGTTCCTGCGGCTCATTCAGCTGAACATTGCCAATCTGGCCGGTATCCCTTCCGTGATCTATGGCATTCTGGGGTTGGGCCTCTTTGTACGCTTTTTTGCGTTGGGACGCAGCCTGCTGGCCGGGGCCTTGACGATGAGCCTGCTGGTCCTTCCCATCATTGTGATCAGTACGCAGGAAGCGTTACGTGCGGTGCCGCAGGGCATTCGGGAGAGTGCCTATGCGCTGGGGGCTACGCGCTGGCAGGTCGTCTCCAGTCACCTGTTGCCTATTGCAGCCCCCGGCATTCTGACCGGCATCATCCTGGCGCTGAGCCGGGCCGTCGGAGAGACAGCGCCCCTGGTCATGATCGGAGCGCTGACGTTCGTGGCCTTTCTACCGGGTAGCCTGTTGGATCCTTTTACGGTCTTGCCCATTCAGATTTTCAACTGGACGGCCCGTCCTCAGGAGGATTTTCGTGCGCTGGCAGCGGCCGCCATCATCGTGCTCATGGTGTTTCTGTTTTTGATGAACCTGAGCGCTATCCTGCTGCGAAACTACTACGAACGTCATCGTCCACATTGAACCTATGGCCGATCACGTTTCTCCTACAGAAGGCGTACCAACCACGACGTTTTCGGTGCTGCATCGCGATACCGAGGCCCAGCGTATGTCTCCCAAGATGGAGGTACATAACCTCTACTTCTGGTATGGAGACAAGCTGGCATTGAAGGATATTTCGCTGCAGATTTTGCCTAACGAGGTGACCGCCTTTATTGGGCCCTCAGGCTGTGGCAAAAGTACGCTACTGCGTTGCCTCAATCGCATGAACGAACTCATCCCGAACACACGCCTGGAGGGGACCGTGCTGCTGGATGGTCGCGATATCTATCGCGCAATGGATCCGGTGGTGGTGCGGCGTCGGGTAGGCATGGTGTTCCAGAAGCCCAATCCGTTTCCCAAGTCGATCTACCAGAACGTGGCCTGGGGTGCTCGTATCAACGGCTACCGCGGCGACATCGATGAACTGGTCGAGCGTTGCCTGCGGCTGGCTGCCCTCTGGGATGAGGTCAAAGATCGACTGCACGAAAACGCCTATGGGCTCAGCGGAGGACAGCAACAGCGGCTCTGTATTGCTCGGGCGCTGGCCGTGGAGCCTGAGGTATTGCTGATGGACGAGCCGGCCAGTGCACTGGATCCAATCGCGACCGCAAAGCTTGAAGAGACCATCCTGGAGCTCAAAAAGTCCTACACAATCGTTATCGTTACGCATAACATGCATCAGGCCTCTCGCATTAGCGATACGACCGCGTTCTTCTACATGGGCGAGCTGATTGAGATGAACCGAACCGACGAACTTTTCACGCGTCCCCGCGAAAAACGGACAGAGGATTATATTACCGGACGATTTGGCTAAGCTTCTGATCGACATGGTACATAGACATATTGACGACGAGCTGCTGGTATTGCAGCGGTTGCTGTTCGAAATGGCCAATCTGGTTGATGAACAGATGGCCAATGCCATTGATGCGCTACTGCGGCGCGATCTGGAGCTGGCCGAGCAGGTGCGTGCCCGGGATGATGAAGTGGATGCGTATGAGCTAAAAATCGATCGGCAGTGTGAGCGCATTCTGGCATTGCACCATCCGGTAGCGGCCGAGTTGCGCATGATCATTACGGCGGTCAAGGTGAATACCGACCTGGAACGCATCGGCGACCACTGTAAAAACCTGGCCAAGCATACGCCGCATGTGGTGCAGGCGCCCGAAGCCCTGGCCCAGACACGTATCGAAGAGATGGCCGATGCTTCGCGGGCCATGCTGCGGCAGGTGCAGGAAGCCTTCCTGAAACGAGACCGCCTGCTGGCCCGTCAGGTACTGGCGCAGGATCTGCAGATCGATCGGCTGCATCGGGAGAATTTTGAGCAGCTGGTGCGCTTTGGGCAGCAGCACCCGGAGCATATCGAAGCCGTAGCTCATCTGATTACTGCCAGTAAAGCACTGGAGCGCATTTCAGATCATGCTAAGAACATTGCCGAAAGCGTGGTCTTTCTGATTGAAGGCGTGGACATCCGACATCGCAAGCTCCGAGAACCGCAGGCGCAGGAAGGCGATCGCCGCACCTGAAAACAAAGCCCCGCTCTGTGGAAAAGCGGGGCTTTCGTGCAAGCACAAACGGCACCGACAGGCCGGTGCCGAAGCTTATCGGAGGCTTACGAGATCTTAATCCGTACCGGTTTGCTCTCCTCTGTCTTCGGCGCCTCGATCACGAGGACACCGTTTTCGAAGTGGGCCTTGATCTTGTCCGGGTTGACGTTCTGGCCCAGGTTGAACGACCGGAAGAAACGGCCATACCACCGCTCCATCCGGTGATACTGGGCCTCTTTGTGTTCAGGTTGTGGCCGTTCGCCGCTTACCTGCAGCGTGCCGTTTTCAAACGTGATCGTGACCGCGTCCCGGTTCAGGCCAGGCAGGTCCATGTAAATGAGGTAGGCGTCGTCCGTCTCTACCAGGTCGACCGTAGGTGTCCAGACCGCCGACTCGACCTCAGGCCGCAGCCAGTTACCGAAGAAGTTCTCAAACAGCCGGTCCACTTCCCGCTGCAGCTCCGACAGCAGGGACGTCGGCGACGTATAGCGCATCACCTCCGTCATGGCTCCTCCGCAGGTTTGGTTTTGAGGGTTACGCAATACGTCACCAGACCTGGCCGATCGGACATCCTGTCGTATCCGACCAACCACCCGTTCTAAAAGACAAACGGCATGCCCGGACACATGCCGTCTGCCAGATGGGTCAGGTTGACAGCCTCAGGCTGTCAGTTTGGCTAACGTCCTTTGCGCAGCGGGTTGTCTGCCTGGGAAGCAAAGTGGGCGGCCAGCGCTTCGGCGCGGTCCCAGTGTTTGAGCGCTTCCTGGACAACCGGGTCGATCTGGTTGAATAGCGGAATTGATGCCTCACGACCATACAGTTGCCAGGCCAGGTAGGCCTTGAGCAGGATGCTGAGCGTTTCCCGATGTGCTTCAGCCTGTGCTACCGTGAAGGGGTGTATGGCATCTTCCGAAAAAAGGCCTTGCTGGCGCGCATAGTCCAGAAAAGCCTGCCATAGCACGTCATCGACAGTAAAGGATGCCATAAAGGCGTCCCGCCGGTTATTCCACTGCTGACGGATGGCCTGTTCATGCTGATTGAACCACGTGCGTATAAAGGTGGAGGCCAGGTTGCGGCGGCTGATTTCCATAAGGATCGAATTCGTGTCGGGCGGCACGACAATATCAGGCAGGATGCCCCCACCGCCGAAGACGGTGCGGCCGTGTACAGTCTGAAACTTCAGCGAGTCCGGGATCTCGTGAATGTAGTCTTCGGGGTGGAAGACCGTGGTTTCATAGTCAGCGAATTTCTGCCGGTAATAGTCTTCTATATCCCCCCCGTGATAGGGCGTTTGAATCAGCCGACCAGAGGGGGTGTAGTAACGAGCCACGGTGAGCTGAATAACACTGCCATCAGAGAGCGGAAACTGGTTCTGTACCAGTCCTTTGCCGAAGGTGCGCAGGCCAACAATCAGGGCCCGATCGTTATCCTGCAGAGCTCCGGCCACAATTTCGCTGGCCGAGGCCGAATGGCGATCGACCAGCACGATTACCGGTTGGGTTTCAAAGCGGCCACCCGGCGTGGAACGTCGCGTCATTTCGGCCTGCGCAATCCGACCGCGTGTGTATACGATCGTATATCCTTCCGGTAGCAATTCGTCAACCAGTTCAACAGCAGCTTCCATGATGCCGCCCGGGTTGCCGCGCAGATCCAGGACCAGTCGATCCATTCCCTGCTGTTTGAGCCGATCCAGGTGATCCAGAAATTCATCATACGTAGTCATGGCAAATCGGCTGATGCGAATATAGCCGGTCCGATCGTCAAGCATGTACGCCGCATTGACTGTGTAAAGCGGAATGCGGCCCCGGGTAATGACAAATTCCAGCGGCTCTCTGACGCCCAGCCGACGAATGGTCACTTTGACCCTGGTCCCTTCGGGTCCCTTGAGACGCTTCTGGATTTCGGTGGAAGAGAGGCCAATAGCGCTGGAGTCCTCAATGGCAATGATCCGATCACCGGGTTGCAGGCCAACCGCTTCGCTGGGACCGCCGCTGATGGTGGCTACCACACGGGCCGTATCCTCAACCATCTCGAACCAGATCCCAATGCCCCCAAAGGAGCCCTGGTAGCTTTCCCGTAGTTCTTTCATCTCCTCAGCCGTGATGTACACCGAATGGGGATCCAGTTCGGTCAGCATGGCCCGGATCGCCTCTTCAGCCAGGGGTTCTGGCTCGACCGGATCCACATACCGTTGCGTGATGGTGAGAAAAGCCTCTTCAAGCTTGCGAAGACTGGCCAGCGTGTCGGTGTTGGAGACCGCCTGCTGCAGGTTCCATCCCAGTACAATGCCCAGTACCAGCAGGAGAATCGACGGAAGCGTGTAGCGCAGCGACTTTTTCATCGTGAAACCCGATGGCTTGACTCTAAATAAAGATACAACCGGTTCGTAGCAAAACGTACGCCGGATTAATCTAAATGGTTAAATATACGGTTTGTTGCGAACCGGTTGCTTTTTGTTGAAACCCGGTCGTTTGTGCTGGCGTAGGCCGGCCGAACGCCTGTTCAAACCCGGAGAGAGCCTCTATGCGAAGCAAAGGATTGCTGGCCCTTGTTGTCGTAGTGCTCCTGCTCGGTATGGCCGGCTGTGCCGGTTGCAGCACCTACAATCGTCTGGTTGAAGCTGACGAAATGGTTGCCCGTGCCTGGGCGGATCTGCAGGCGCAATATCAGCGCCGGGCCGATCTGATTCCTAATCTGGTACGTACGGTCCAGGCTTCGGCCACCTTTGAACGGGAAACCCTGGAGGCCGTTACCAGTGCTCGCGCCCGAGCCACGTCGATCACCTTGCGTGCCGAAGACCTGAGTGATCCGGAAAAGGTCCGGCAGTTTCAGGAGGCCCAGGCGCAGCTCTCAAGTGCGCTGGCCCGGTTGCTGGCCGTGGCCGAAAACTATCCTCAGTTGCAGACGACCGGCGCATTCCGCGATCTGCTGGTGCAACTCGAAGGTACTGAAAACCGCATCACGGTTGCTCGACGTGACTACAACGAGGCAGTCCGACGCTACAACACACTGGTCCGGCGTTTTCCAACGGTGCTGGTGGCAAGTCTGACAGGTTTTTTGCCCAAACAGCCGTTTGAAGCGGCAGCAGAGGCCCAGACAGCGCCTCAGGTAGAATTTAATCTCTGAACCATGCGACAACGAAGCCGATGGCTGGGCTGGACGCTGGGGATATTGTTGCCCCTGGGAACTCTGGCCCAACAGATAGAGGTCATTCCGCCCAGCGGAAAATGGGTGACCGATCTGGCGGACTTACTGACGCCATCCGAAGAGCAGATGCTGAGCCGGAAGCTGGCTGCCTATGCCGATACAACCTCCACCCAGATCGTAATTGTAACGCTCCCTACGCTTGAGGGTATTCCGGCTGCCGATTATGCGGTGGAGCTGGGACGCCGTTGGGGGGTGGGCCAGCAGGAATACGACAATGGGGTGGTGATCCTGGTAGCGCGCAAGGAACGCGAGGTGTTCATTGCTACCGGCTATGGACTTGAAGTGGCGATACCTGACGTGCTGGCCGGCCGAATCGTGCGGGACATCATGGTGCCGCGTTTCCGGCAGGGGGATTTTTACGGCGGGCTTTCGGCTGCGGTCGATGCGATCATTGCGGCTGCTCAGGGCGAGTTCCAGCCACCGGCACGAGCTGCTGATGGTCGTAGGGGATGGAGTAACCTGGCGACCCTGTTTGTGTTGCTGGTCGTACTACTATTTTTCCTGTCGGCTGCCCGAGGCAGTGGCGGCCCCCCTCGTGGCCGTAAAGCGGCCCGCTCTTCCTACCGTGTGTATCGCCGAACGCATGGGCTCCCTCCCGTTATTATCTGGGGCAGCGGTTCCGGCGGTGGGCATCATGGCGGTGGATGGAGCGGTGGCGGTTTTGGCGGTTTCTCGGGAGGAGGTGGAAGCTTTGGAGGCGGAGGCGCTGGCGGTAGCTGGTAAAAGCCAGAAAGACGATGGATCGGCTGGAACAGTTGCTGCAGTTTTATCAAGAGGATCCAGACGACGCATTCACACGCTTTGCGCTGGCGCAGGAATACTGGAAACGAGGCGATACGGCGCAGGCGCTGCATTTCTTCGAAGGCCTGGTGCGTGACCATCCCGACTACGTGGGCACTTACTACCATCTGGCCCGGCTTTATCGAGAACTGGGACGATCGGATGAGGCGCGGCGTACTTACCAGCAGGGTATCGAGGTAGCACGCCGGATGGGAGATGTGAAAAGCCTGGCCGAATTACAGGACGCCCTGATGGCACTTGAACTGGGCGAGGAGTGATGGGTGCTGAGGTAGCGCTTCTCCCTGGAGGGATGCACAGCTGCGTCAGGAATCGGACAATCGCGCTGGCTGCTACGCACAGGCTGTAAATAAATCTGCTCCCCCTTTGAGGGGGAGCAGGCCCGGAGGGCCTGAGGGGGGATGTTGTCCAGAGAGCTTGCTGATGGTGTATGGGAACAGTGGCAGCATGGGTGGGCAGCGTTCCTTGCGAAGGCGAAGAGAACGCGATAAAGTATAAGGCCCTGGGCTGCCGATACAGCCTCTTCGCCGCGGAGACATCAGGATTAAAAAGTGGAGAGGAGCTGTGCCTTCAGCGACTGAGGAGGCGGTACGCCAGAAGGTATAACCCCTTGCCCATCGGCTTCGCCCTTTAGCTTTCTGGCTGAATCCCAGAGCCGATGCGTCGCACAGCAGTTAGACCAGGGTTAGCGTTGGGATCAGTCAGAAAATTTGCGCCGCTTTTGAAGCGAAGCGTGTTGCAAGAGAGGACTTGAAGCCGACAGGGTAACCATGCAGGAAAAAAGCCCTGGCAGGCAGATACACGTAGGGTTTCGGCTGGGGGTATCGCCGGAGGCTGGAAAGGTCGGCTGGTTCTCATGGGTCAGGTTGCTTCGGAGCGACCCGGGGCCTGATTGATGGAGAGGAGCCGGGATTCGAGGTTCATTGGTCCATGCCAATGGTAAGCGTTTGCGGTGCGGCAGAGAAGCGCAAAGTGTTTTCACAGGGTGGCTGATTCAGGATAGAACTACGCCTTGATCCCGTCGTATATCTTTTCAACCTGTCGAAAACGCATGTAACCATCATTAAGTGGCCATGACGAACACGCTGCGTACAACAGCTTTGATGGCCCTGCTGATCATTCTCTTCGTACTGATCGGCGAAGCCATTGGGGGCGAGCAGGGCATGATGGTCGCCTTCTTTTTTGCGGTGGCGATGAACTTTTTCAGTTACTGGTTCAGTGATAAAATTGTGCTGATGATGTACGGGGCGCGGGAGATTTCTCGCGACGAGGCGCCGGAGCTATACGATATGGTAGATCGGCTGCGGCAGCGGGCTGGCCTGCCCATGCCCCGGGTCTATATCATTCCATCGGAGCAGCCCAATGCCTTTGCTACGGGCCGTAGTCCCCGGCATAGCGCGGTAGCTGTCACGCAGGGTATTGTGCGGTTGCTCAATCGTGAGGAGCTGGAAGGGGTGATCGCGCACGAGCTGGCTCACATCAAACACCGGGATATCCTGATTTCGTCGATCGCGGCCACGCTGGCAGCGGCTATTACGATGCTGGCCCGGTTTGCTTTCTTCTTTGGACCCTCTGGCGATCGGGATCGTGGCAATGCCCTGGCCGGATTGCTCATGCTGATTCTGGCGCCGCTGGCGGCCATGCTGATCCAGATGGCCATTTCGCGGGCGCGTGAGTTTGCCGCCGATCGCGGAGGAGCGCTCATCTGTGGACGGCCGCGGGCGCTTGCGCGGGCGCTGGAGAAGCTTGAGGCAGGCGTGGCCCATATTCCCATGGAGGCGAATCCGGCTACGGCCCATATGTTTATCGTGCATCCGTTCAGTGGGGGAGGCCTTGCCCGGCTGTTTTCGACGCATCCGCCTACCGAAGAACGTATTCGCCGGTTGCTGGAGCTGGAACAAGAGCTGGCACACGTCCGGGCCTGACGGAACCTTCGATCGCGGCCGGCCATTTTTCTGCCGGCCGTTTTTTTGCCCAACAAACCCGTTGACGCCCTATGGCCCTGACTTATTCGCAGGAGATCGCGCTGGGTACCGAGGCGCCTCCATTTGATCTGCCGGTAGTCAACCCGGAGGCTGATGGACGCAACAAGCCCACGCGGAGCCTGGAGGACTTTCGTGACGCGCAAGTGCTTGTGGTGGTCTTCACCTGCAATCACTGCCCCTATGCGCAGCATATAGAGGAGGCGCTAATTGAGATGGCGCGCGCTTATCAGCCGCGGGGTGTTCAGTTCGTGGCGATCAATGCCAACGATCCCGAGCAGTATCCAGAAGATGCTCCTGAAGTCATGGCGCAGCGCGCGCAAGCCAGAGGGTATCCGTTTCCGTACCTGTTCGATGAGACGCAGGAGGTTGCGCGGGCGTACGGTGCGCGTTGCACCCCGGATCTGTATGTGTTCGATACCCATCGTCGGCTGGTCTATCACGGTCGATTTGACGATACCCGGCCCGGTCAGGGACGTTCGGCAACGGGCGAAGACCTGAGGCGAGTGCTGGACGAATTGCTGGCGACCGGGCAAGTGACCGGCCCCCAGTATCCATCCATGGGGTGCAACATCAAATGGAAGCCGGGCAACGAGCCCCGTTGAGCGGTACCGATGGACGGGCTCGTCTTATTGCCGCCGGTTGTAGCGATTGTCCTGGCGTTGTGGACGCGCCAGGTTTACCTGTCGCTGTTGGTCGGACTCTGGCTGGGCACCACCTTGCTGGAAGGCGGCCATCCCTTGCTGGGGTTGCGACGGCTGGGCGACGAGCTGGTCGCCGTCTTTGCCGATCCGGGCAACACACGCGTGGTCATGTTCTGCCTGATGGTGGGTGGTTTGATTGCGCTGGTGCAGGCTTCGGGTGGGGTGCAGGGATTCATCACATGGGCCCGGCGGCGTGGATGGGGGACGTCGCGACGGGGCGCTGAAATGCTGGCCTGGCTGGTAGGGCTGGTGATCTTTGTCGAATCCAACATTACTTCGCTGGTTGTGGGTGCGGTGGGACGTCCGTTTTTTGATCGGTTGCGCCTGCCCCGCGAAAAGCTCGCCTTTTACTGCGATGCAACGAGCGCACCGGTCTGCATGATGATTCCGCTCAATGGATGGGGCGCCTATGTGCTGGGATTGCTGGCCGCACAGGGCATTACCCATGGAGCGGTACGTTTACTGGCCGAAGGGCTGCTTTACAATGTTTTCAGTTGGCTGGCTATTCTGTTTGCGCTGCTGATAGCCTGGACAGGCTGGGGGTTTGGGCCAATGCGAGTAGCCGAGCGACGGGCGGCCAGGACCGGCCAGCTGTTACGTCCTGGAGCGCAGCCGCTGGTGGCCGAAGAAGTGGCAGGTATTCAGCCGGTCGAGGGGGCTCCCTGCCGCGCTTCCGACTTTTTGATCCCTCTCGGGGTCATGGTGGGGATGATTTTCGTGGGGCTCTGGGTAACAGGCCAGGGTAATCTGATGGCCGGCAGTGGCTCGACGGCAGTGTTCTGGGCTGTGGCCGTCGCTGTAGCTGTGGCGATGACCCTGTACGCGCTACCCCGGCCACTCCGGAGAGGGCGGCCTGTGCTTGCGCTGGCACGCTCGACGGCTCTGGTGCTTCGGGGGATGTCCGGGTTGGTAGGGGTAACCGTGCTGGTGGTGCTGGCTTTTGCGCTGGGGCAAGTCTCACGCGCTCTGGAAATGGGCCCCTATCTGGTGGGGCTGATCGACCCGAGCTGGCCTGTCTGGTGGCTCCCGGCCGTGGTGTTTCTGGTAGGCTGTTTTGTCTCGTTTACGCTGGGCTCTTCATGGACGACCTTCGCCATTCTCATTCCCGTAGCGCTGCCTCTGGCCGAAGGGCTGGGATTGCCCCTGCCGTTGATGCTGGGCGCTGTGCTTTCGGGTGGGGTTTTCGGTGATTATGCTTCGCCGCTGTCCGATACCACGATCATCTCATCGATGGCGGCCGCCAGCGATCACATCGATCACGTGAACACGCAACTGCCTTATGCACTGCTGTTGGCCGGGGTATCGTTTGTGCTGTATCTGGGGCTGGGGTGGATCGCCTGAACGGATCCCGATCCGAAGCCGTTCGTTCGCTGTAGAAAACACCGACCCTAATGTTTGATGCGACGCCTTTTCGATCGACCCGCTTTGTGCTGCTGGGAGCTCTTTTTCTGGCAGGGCTTTTCGGACTGGTGGCACTGATGGCAGAATGGGTGCTGACAGGTAGGCCTCGTCTAACGGCTGACGTGATCCGCCTGAGTGGACTGGCCTTTGTAGGCTTTCTGCTGGTGGCGGCGATTATCCGTCGCCGTCCCAATGCATAACCGGGTACCCTGATTGACAGGCACAAGAGCGCATGGGGATAGCACGCCAGTTCTATGGCTGTCCATCACAGGGCTCCAATGATCGCGGCTTGAGCCACACCTGGTACGTCCAGGAGGTCGCTTTTGTCGGGATGTAGCAAAGAGTACCCTGCTACCTCAGCGGAGAAAAGCAACCAGCATAGCGATAAGCACGCCAATCTGTCCCACCCAGAACAGAAACATCCACCGGATCAAGTCAGCCCGTACGCCGGCTATCCGCTCACCCATCCTGGCCATTTCGGTCGTGATACGATCATTCACATGGGCAATCTGCTGCTGCAGCCGTGTTTCGACCTCGGTAATCTGTTGGGTCAGTTTGGTCACTTCTTCGGTGATGCGGTTGTCCAGGCGAGCTGATTCAGCTGCGATGTGCGCTTCCAGCTTAGCCACTTCTTCGGTAATGTGGTTGTGCAGGCGATTGCCTTCTTCCGCTACCCGTCGTTCAAAGCGCTCTTCCAGAATGCCGAGCAGGTTATTGCGTTCGTGATGGGCGGCTTCGTTCAACAGGGTAATCAGCGCCTCGACGCCTTCATCGCCGAGTCGGTCGCGCAGAACTTTTGGGACGGTTAGAATGGGCATGGAAATCCATAAAATAAACGGAATGCTTCAGCTAAAAAACACGCGTTTTGCTATAGGTTCCCTCACAGGAGGCCTTCTCAGGGGAGATGTTGTCTGGTCGAAGCACAATGCGTCAGAAAGGGGTGGCGGTTGCCTTCCGGTTGTGTTATACTTCAGACGAGTAAGCCCTTACATCAACAATACCGGCTGATGCGTACGCTGTTTTATCTGTTGCTGACCATCCTGGGGATACTATTCGGGTGTGCGGAGCCTTCTGAGCCCGAGGGACGCCAGGTGCCGCCCGGGGTCGGTAAGCCTGCATGGATTGCAGATGCCGTAATCTACGAGATCTTTGTGCCTGACTTTTCGCCGGAGGGCACCTTTCAGGGCATTATCAAGCGTCTGGATTCCCTGCAGGCGCTGGGCGTCAATACGCTCTGGCTCATGCCCATTCATCCGGTAGGAAAGAAGCGTGCTAAGACAGAGATCGGGCCGCTGGGATCGCCTTATGCGGTGCGCGACTATTACGCCATCAATCCGGATTACGGTACCGAAGAGGACTTTCGCGCGCTGGTCGACTCGGTCCACGCCCGGGGTATGCACCTCATCATCGATCTGGTGGCCAATCATACAGCCTGGGATCATCCCTGGGTCACGGAGCATCCTGACTGGTACACACCAGGACCTATTGAGGGGTTTACCTATCCAGTGCTTAATGGTGATACGACCGACTGGACCGATGTGGTTGAGCTCAACTATGACAATCCTGAGCTCCGGCAGGCTATGATTGATGTTATGCAGTACTGGGTGCGGACGTTTGACATTGATGGGTATCGGTGTGATGTGGCCCATGGCGTGCCGCTGGACTTCTGGAAAGCTGCGATCGACTCGGTGGAAAAGATCAAGCCGGTATTGATGCTGGCGGAAGCGGCCGAACCGGAGATGCACTGGGCCGGATTTGATCTGACCTATGCCTGGCCCTTCTATCACCAGCTCAAGGAGGTCTGGCGCGGTGCGCCGCTGCATACGCTGGTTCGGCAGATCGATTCGACGCTGAAGCAGTTACCACCGGGTGCCCGTCGGCTGCGTTTTACCACGAACCATGACGAGACCATGTGGGATGCTCCACCGCCGGTGCTTTTTGGGGGGGACCGAGGATCGATGGCCGCTTTTGTGTTGGCAACGTCTATGCCCGGGGTTCCGCTGCTGTACAACGGACAGGAACTGGGGACCCGCGAGCGGGTCTCGTTTTTTGCCCGTACCCCCTATCGCTGGGAAGCGCCAGAAAGTCCGGCACTCTATACGTTCTATCGACGTTATCTAAATTTCTACCGCCAGCGTGAGGCGTTGCGTCGTGGTACGCTGACCGTGTTAAATCCGGAGGCCGACAACGTGCTCGTGTATCTGCGGACTACGGACACGGATACGTTGTTACTGATCGTTAACGTTCGCGATCGGGCGGAAACGGTCGTGCTGCCTGAAGGTATACGCGGGCGGCGCTGGGTGGAAGTTTTCACGGCCGACACGCTGGCAGCCGATACGCTGGCGCTGGGTTCGTATCATTATCGCATCTATCAACCGTTGTGGCCATGAGTGGCCTGGATGCGCAGGCGCGCATAGAAGTTCGCGTGAAGGGGCGGGTGCAGGGTGTGGGCTTCCGGCAGTTTGTCCGGTACCATGCTCGGCAGCTGGGATTGACCGGGTGGGTCCGGAACGAGCCAGACGGCTCGGTCTATCTGGTGGCCGAAGGGTCGCGAGCGCTGCTGGAACGATTGCTTGAGACCGTGCGGCAGGGGCCACCGGCGGCCCGTGTCGACGAAGTACAGGTGCACTGGAAGCCTGTGCAGGGCGAATACACGCACTTCGAGATCCGGTGGTGGTAAAAAGCATGAAACGGTTGTTTTTGTGGGACTGCCATGCTACCTTTTAGCTAATTGCTTAACACCGTTCAATCAAGACCCAGAGCTGCCATGGAAGACAAACGCGTCACCCGTCGCGACTTTCTGCTACGCGTGGGAGCGCTCGGGCTGGCCGGACTGGGCGGCAGTGCGCTGCTGAGCGCCTGCGGTGGCGGCCAGCAGCAACAGCAGCAGGCTGCCCAGCCTGAAGCGGCATCGGCAGATACGGCGACAACGGCCAGTGCCGACTTCTCGTGCACCGACGTGTCGGGGTTGACGGCCGAAGAGATTCAGATGCGCGAAAGCCTCGAGTACACGGACCATTCGCCCTACCCCGACAAGACCTGCGCTAACTGTCAGCTGTTCATTCCAGCCGAATCGCCCAATCAATGTGGGGCCTGTCAGCTCATCAAGGGGCCCATTCATCCGGACGGCTACTGCACCTCATGGGTGCAGAAAGTAAGCTGAAGCGATGATGGGTTGGGTGAGATCGAACAAAAGCCCCATCCCTATGATGGGGCTTTTTTCGTGGAGCAACGCGCGCTGCCTTACTTTTCATGGATTGTCGCCGAGGTAGGGAGAGGCTCTTCTGCCGGTCGGTAAATCTGTTCCACATATTCACGGACCATACGGACGGCGTTGAACTGGGCCGGGATGGTGCGCATTGCCTGGCGCATACGGGCCAACCAGCGGATGGGGAGTCCTTCGCCGTTGCGGTCGTAAAAGGCCGGAATCACCTCGTAGGTCAGTACCCGGTAGAGCGCCTCGCGATCTTCCACATCCTGGGTTACAGGATCTTCGTAGTAGCCCGTTGCCTCGCGGCCAAAAGCCCATCCGTTCTGTCCGTTGTATCCTTCAGGCCACCAACCGTCCAGTACCGACAGGTTAAGCCCCCCATGCACGGCCGTTTTCTGGCCGCTTGTACCACTGGCCTCCAGCGGGCGACGCGGATTGTTCAGCCAGACATCGCAGCCCGAGACAAGCATCCGGGCAATATGCATATCGTAATTCTCGATGAAGACCACCTTGCCCCGAAAGGCCGGGTGTTGGGTGATCTCGTAGATCTGTTGAATGAACCGTTTGCCGCCGTCGTCCGCCGGATGGGCTTTGCCCGCGTAAATCAGCTGGATCGGTCGGTCTTCATGGCTAAACAGCTCGATGGCTCGTTCCATATCCTCGAAAAGCAACGGGGCGCGTTTGTAGGTAGCGAAACGCCGGGCAAAGCCGATCGTCAGCACGTCGGGATGCAGGTGCGACTCCTGAGGCAGCGACTGATGCTTGACGTATTCGTTGACGAATTCCACCAGCCGTCGACGCAGCATGCACCGGTACTGCCACAGCTCGGCGTCAGAGATCTCATCTACCTTTTTCCAGATTTCAACGTGAAAGCGACCTTCAAGCCAGTCGCCCAGATGTTGTTCCAGGAAGGGGCGGGCATGGGCAACGGTCCAGGTAGGCAGATGCACGCCGTTGGTGACGTGATCGATGGGCACTTCATGGACAGGGCGATCCGGATACAGGTGATGCCACTGGCGACGGGCCACCAGGCTATTGATTGCCGAAACGCCGTTGGCTTTGCGCGACAGCTTGAGGCCCAGCACTGTCATGTTGAACGCTTCTGTGCTGTCGCTGGGATTGACGCGACCATAAGCCAGGAGGTCGGTTTCAGACAGGCCCAGCTGGTGCCGGAATGTTTCCATCTGTTCGATAAAGAGCCCGGGGTCAAAGCGGTCATGCCCGGCCATGACCGGTGTATGTGTGGTGAAAACGCAGTGTCGGCGTACCCAGGTCTCGGCCGCTTCCCGTTCGTCTCCGGCGGCCAGCCGCTCCCGGAGCAATTCCAGCGCCACGAACGAGCAGTGGCCTTCATTCAGGTGATACACATCGAAATCCTGTTCCAGCGCCCGCAGTAGCCGCACGCCCCCAATGCCCAGAATGATTTCCTGCTGTAGCCGGATGCGGCGATCACCCTGATAGAGACGACGCGTCAGCATGCGCAACGGCTCCGGATTGGCATCGAACGAAGCGTCGAGCAGGTACAGAGGCACGCGCCCAACCTCCAGCTTCCAGGCGCGCAGGTAGAGCGGCTGTCGGCCCAGGTGAACGGTAATGACCAGCGGGTAGCCGTCCGGGCCGTGGACAAGCGCCATGGGATGATCCATGGGATCCATGGCCGGATAGTCGGCCAGCTGCCAGCCACTGTGATCAAAGCGCTGCCGGAAATACCCTTCCCGCAGAAACAGTCCGACAGCGGCCATGGGCAGCCCCAGATCCGAAGCTGCCTTGATGTGGTCGCCTGCCAGCACCCCCAGTCCCCCGGCATAAAAGGGCAGGCTTTCATGGAGCCCGTACTCCATGCAGAAGTAGACAGTCCGTGGAGCATCCGGGATACGGGATGGACGGTTCAGGTAGGTCTGAAAGGCCTCGTAGACACGATCGACCGCTTTCTGAAACGGCCGGTCGCTCAAAACGGCCGGATCGGCGGCGCGCAGGGCGGCCAGTGGGTTGTGATGGGAAACCCGAAAGGCCTCCGGATTCAACTGCTCAAAAAGGTGAAGCGCTTCGGGATTCCAGCTCCACCACAGGTTGGCCGCCAGGGCTTCCAGTTTATCGCGCGTGGTCATAGGCGTTCGGTTTACAGATGTTTTCGACAAACAGAGGGCTAAGATAAAAAGGTAAGCGTTTACATCAACAGTCCTGCCGGTTGATCGTCAAATTTTTGCGGTGGATGGTAGAAAATGGTCGCTCAGAAGTCGTCGGCCGGACCCAGCAGCTGACGGGTGATTGCCAGGCGCATCCGACGGGGCGTCAGCTGGCTGAGGTGTGCCACTATGGCATTAGCGATGCCACTGATATGTAGCAGCTCGCCCCGTAGCAGCGCCCGCAGGCCGGCCCGGGCGACCTTTTCGGGCGATTCCATCAAGCGCCGCATCCCCTCGACAGGCATACCAGCGCGTTCCTGGAAGGCCGTGGCCGTCGGTCCCGGACACAGGCAGGTTACCGTAATGCCCCGATTGGCATACTCGGCATATAGAGCTTCGGAGAAGGTAATCACGAAGCTTTTGGTCGCTGCATACACGCTCATGTAGGGGATTCCCTGAAAACCGGCTGTTGAAGCCACGTTCAGTATGCCGGCGTCGCCGCGTTCCAGCATGTGGGGAATGCACAGGTGCGTGAGCGCCACCAGATTTTCGATATTCAGACGAAGTATTTCCAGCGTGTCGGCCAGACGGATCTGATCAAAGCGACCGTACTTACCAACACCGGCATTGTTGATCAGGACATCGACCCGATGACCCTCCGAGGTAATGCGCTGAAACAGCGACTCGGCCGCACCGGGCCGAGACAGATCACACGGGTAGATCTGAGCCCGGACACCCTGACGTTGCAGGGTTTCGGCCATGGCCTGCAGTTTGTGCTCGGAGCGCGCCGCCAGTAACAGCCTGACCGATGGATCACGTAGCAGGTAGGCCATGGCTTCGCCAATGCCGCTGGAGGCTCCGGTGATCAGGATGGTTTTATGCTTGAAAGTCTTCATGGTGCGTAAACGAAAGCCAGGCGTTTAACCGACCATTCCGCTATGCCGTCGCATAACCGTCAGCGACTCGTGCAGGAAGTAACGCAGGGCGAACTGCTACAGCAGGCCATCCAACGACTGGAGGCGGCCGGTGTGCCCGATGCCCGTCGTAACGCCGAATGGATGCTCTGTGAAGTCTTGGGATGCGCGCGGGCCCAGCTCTATGCCTATCCGGAGCGACCGGTCAGTGTCTCTCAGCAAGCACGCTTTGCCGAACTGCTGGCCCGGCGACTCCGGCGTGAGCCGCTGCAGTACGTGCTGGGCTACGTGGAGTTTCTGGGGCTTCGCGTGGAAGTAGGACCCGGCGTGCTGATCCCACGTCCGGAAACGGAATGGTTGACCGAACGGGTGCTGCAGGCAATGCGATCGGTCCCGGCCCTCCGCGTGCTGGATGTGGGCACCGGAAGTGGATGCATTGCCCTGGCGATCAAGCACCACCGCCCGGACGCTGACGTGTGGGCCTGCGACATCAGTCCGGAGGCCCTGGCCATCGCTCGTCGCAATGCCGAACGGCTGGGGTTGGAGGTACACTGGCTGAAGGCCGACGTGCTGAACGCTTCGTTTCCTGCGCAGGTACCTGGACCGTTCACGCTGATCGTTTCCAATCCGCCATATCTGTCCCTCCATGAAGCCGATGAACTACCGCCTGAAGTGCGTGATTATGAGCCGCCGGTGGCGTTGTACGCTGGCGAAGATCCGTTGCGTTTTTATCGAGCGCTGGCCCGGCATGGCCATACATTGCTGCAGCCTGGCGGATGGCTGGCCTGCGAGGTGCCCGCGCCTCACGGTGCCGACGTAACCATGCTCTTCGAGGCGACCGGCTATCAAGAGGTACGGCTTGAACGCGATCTGGCCGGCCATCCACGTCTGGTATGGGCACGCCGGTCGCTATAGATCATCCGAATGATCAAAAGCAGCAAAGCCCAATGGAATCCCTGAATTTTCCCACGTATTCCTTTCGGCTACGGCGACAGGGGAAGCAGGTGTATCTGTTCGATCCGCTGCGGCGACGCTGGGTGCGACTGACGCCGGAGGAATGGGTGCGGCAGCACCTGGCGCAGTACCTGGTGCAGGCGCTGGGCTGCCCGCCTTCACTGGTAGCCCTGGAAACTGCGTTCACGGATCAGGGGATGGTGCGACGGGCCGATCTGGTGGTCTACAACCGAGAGGGACGACCGCTTCTACTGGCCGAGTGTAAGGCGCCAACGGTGCCTGTGACGCAGGAGGTCGTCGAGCAGGCCGGACGCTACAACCGGGTGATCGGGGCCCCTTACTTGGTCGTCACAAACGGCCGCACGCACTACGTCTGGCGCATCGATCTGCATCGTTATACCATGACGCCGTTGAGGCGGTGGCCTACCTTCGCAGAGATGATGCAGGCAGCTTCCCGAATCGGGCGCACCGAGCAATCTCAATAAAGCTGTCGACGAAAGCGCCAAGTACTGAGCCCAAAGAGCAGCAGGCCCAGCACAAGCAGCGCCAGCATCTCGTCCCAGAGCGCCGATATGCCTACATCCTTCAGAAAGATACCTCGTACAATGGTCAGGAAATAACGCAGAGGCACAGCATAGGTAAGTGCCTGGATCACGGGCGGCATACTTTCGATGGGAAACACAAAACCAGAAAGAATGATCATGGGCATGAGCGCAAAGAAGGCTGCGCCAATGAGCGCCTGCTGCTGCGTTCGGCTCAGCGTGGAGATGAGCAGGCCAAGTCCCAGCGTGTTACCCAGAAACAAGAGTGCACAGCCGAAAAGCAGGGGAATGCTGCCACGCAGAGGCACCTGAAACCATAGCGTCGCGACCAACACCACCAGTAGCACATTCAGCAGACCGATCAGCAGAAACGGCACCAGCTTGCCCAGCAGGACGGTGGTTGGACGCAATGGCGTTACCAGGAGTTGCTCCAGGGTGCCTGTTTCTTTTTCCTTGACCAGCGCCAGAGCGGTCAACACGGTGGTCGTCACAGTCAGAAGCAGGCCCACCAGCCCGGGAATGATGAACCAGCGGCTGGAGAGGGCCGGGTTGAACCACACGCGTAGCTCGGGCACGACGCCAGCCGAGGGCGCCCTCGCTTGCAGTGCATGTCGGATGATCTGCGATGCATAACTCAGGGCCACGGTGGCCGTATTCGTCTCGCTCCCATCTACCAATAGCTGTACAGCTGTCGTGGTGCCGTGCAGAACGGCTTTTTCGAAGTCGGGTGGAAAGACGAGCGCCACGGTAGCCTGCCCACGATCGAGCCAGGCATCAATGCGGCGGGGATCGGGTTCGTAGCCGACCAGGTCAAAGTAACTGCTGGCCACGAGCCGATCGACAAGGTCCCGGCTGGTGGCCGAAGGCACCGGATCGCACACGACCAGCGGCACATGACGCACGTCCAGGTTGGCTGCATAGCCCAGCAGCACGAGCTGTACGATCGGCGGCATGATCAGCAGAAACAGCATCCGCGGATCACGTTGCAATTGCCGAAACTCTTTCTGCAGGAAGGCGAGCACCTGTTTCATGGCCGCTTACAGTAGATGATGAAACAGACGACGCAGCCGGAAGCTGCTCAGCGTGAGCATGAGCACTGCAAAAAGCAGTAATAGCAGCACGTCGGGCCAGAAGACAGCCAATCCGGTTCCTTTGAGCATTACCCCCCGAAGGGCCACCAGAAAGTAGCGGGCCGGCACCAGATAGGTGAGGGCCTGAATGGCTGGCGGCATGTTGTAGATGGGAAAGACAAAGCCCGAGAGAATAAAGGTGGGTAGCAACGTACTGATGATGGCGATCTGAAAGGCTACCTGTTGACTGGGAGCAATGGTCGAGATCAGCAGGCCCTGCCCGAGCCCGGCCAGCAGGTACACCAGTACGACAAGGGCCAGCACCAACAGATCGCCCTGTACCGTTACATCGAATAATACACGTCCCACCAGCAGGATCAGTACCGTGGAGCCAATCGCTACGAGCAGATAAGGGAGGGTCTTACCTAACACGAGCTGGTAGGGGCTGAGCGGTGCCAGCACCAGCTGCTCCATGGTGCCCTGTTCCCGTTCGCGCGTAACCGAAAGCGACGTCGCCACTACGGTGGCCACCATGAGCAGAAAAGCAATCAGACCGGGCAGCAGAAAACGAGCGCTTTCCAGTTCGGGGTTATACCAGATGCGGGCTTCGATGGAAACCGCTGCCGATGGCGGGCGATGTCCGGTACGTATGGTCCGCTCCAGCACTACCTGGCTATTGAACGCCTGGATGATAGCTTCGGCGTAGCCCGTGACGGCTGAAGCAATGGTAGCATTGGTGCCATCGATCAGGAGCTGAACAGGCGCCGGTTGGCCCGCCTGAAGCCGCGCTTCAAAATCCGGTGGAATAACCAGCCCGACACGAATGACTTCGTGGTCAATAAGCGGGGCAATCTCGCGTGGGTCGTTTACCTGTCGCTTCAGCTCAAAATATTCGGTGATCGCAAAACGACGGATCAGCTCGCGGCTGGATGCCGAACGGTTCTGATCACACACGCCCAGGGCCAGATTGCGTACATCGAACGTGAGCGCATAGCCGAACAGGATCAGTAGAAAAGCCGGCAGGGCGATGAGCATGCCCAGCGAAAGAGGATCACGCCGAATCTGCGTAAGTTCCTTGACGAGCAGGGTGGTGATCAGCTGAAGCGCACGCATGGCCAGCTCAGGCTTCCGTGGGAGGATGTTCGATCAGATGTAGGAATACGTCTTCGAGTGTGGGCCTGACGGGGCGGATGGCAGTGACCGTCAACCCTGCTGCACGCAGGCGATCTACAAGGGCAGTGGGGGGAAGAGAACGATCCGCAAGGGTTACGTGAATACGGCTGCCAAAGGGGGCGGCCTCGAACACCTCGGGCATCTGGCGGAGCTGTTCCAGGGCAGCGAGCAGCGGTGTACCTTCCAGCTCGTACAGAGGACGCGTCAGATAGCGCGCTTTCAGCGCTTCAGGTGTGCCGAGTGCAATGAGTCGGCCATTGTGGATGAGCCCCAGCCGGTTGCAGTACTCGGCTTCGTCCAGATAGTGTGTGGTGACGAATACCGTCGTGCCCTCGGCTGCCAGCTCGGCGATCAGATCCCAGAAGCGACGTCGAGCCAGGGGATCGACTCCGCTGGTTGGCTCATCCAGAAACACCACCGGTGGTTCATGAAGCAGGGCGCTGGCCAGGGCCAGCCGTTGCCGCCAGCCTGTGGGTAGCTCCCGCACCAGGCGCCGTTCCTGTCCGCTGAGCCCTACGCGCTCGATGACCGCGCGAATGCGAGCGTCCAGCTGGCGTCCCGTCAGTCCATAGGCTGTCCCGAAAAAATGCAGGTTTTCTAGGCCGGTCAGGTCTTCATAAAGCGAGAACTTCTGGGCCATGTAGCCGATGGCCTGACGCACACGGTAGGGCTCACGGGCTACATCAAATCCGGCCACGCGGGCTGTGCCTTCTGAGGGGGGAAGCAGACCACAGAGCATCCGAATGGTTGTCGATTTGCCGGCTCCGTTGGCTCCCAGAAAGCCAAAGATTTCACCAGCTTCCACCTGAAACGTCACGTGATCGACAGCGGTGAAATTTCCAAAGCGACGGGTCAGGTTGCGTACGTCGATGGCGAGGGTGCTCATCGTAACGTTTCCGTCAGCGTACCGGTAGCCTGTTGCAATGTCAGCCAGGCGAGGGCGCAGGCTATCTGGGCCTGGATTTCACGGGTACGTGCCTGGGCCAACGCCGTTTCTGCATCGAGCAGGTCGCGGCTGGTGCGTAGGCCCTGGGCAAACTGATTGCGTACCAGGGCATAGCGGGCTTTGGCCTGCTGGACCACCAGGCGTGCCAGGCGCAGTTGTTCGTAAGCCTGTTCGACGCTAAGCTGAGCCTGCGTGAGCGCTACGTTCAGCGCGCGGAGTGTTGACGCTTCACGGGCTTCGGCCTGGCGGCGGAGTGCTGTAGCTTCGGCCATCTGGTGATGCGTGCGCAGGCCGTTCCACAGGTCGAACGTCAGCGATAGCCCGATTTCCCAGGTTCCCTCAAAGCGATCCTGCAGAGGAATGATGCGTGGGTTGGGGCGGGCATACAGGTAGCGGCCAACAAGTGCCACCTGTGGCCACCGGCTGGCCTGTGCCATGGAACGCAGAGCCTCGGCACGGGCTATGGTGTGTCGGAGAGCGGCCAGCTCAGGCCGTTTCTGCAGCGCCAGCGCCCAGAGGCTGTCCAGTGAAGGTACGGGCCGCCGGGTGGTGTCCGGACGATCGGTCAGCCGGAGCGGTGTGTTCGGCGGCAGGCCCACCAGGCTGTTTAACACGACGGCGGTGAGCTGTACGGCATGACGTCGTCGCAGGGCTTCAAGGCGGGCCTGTTCCAGGGCTACCTCGACATCGAGCACTTCGCTTTCGAGTAGCAGACCCTGAGCCTGGCGGTTGCGTGCGTCCGTTAGATGGGCTTCCAGCCGGCGTACGTTTTCGTCAGCTGCCCGGGCCAGCGCTTCGGCTTCCACATGCTGCCAGTAGGCGGTGGCAATACGGTAGGCAAGCGCTTCGCGCCGGACATTGCGCTCAGCAGCCGTGGCGGCTGCTTCCTGACGAGCGGCCTGCAGCTGTGCGCGAAGCCGTCCACCCTGAAAAAGGGGTTGCTGCAGCAAAAGCTGCACCCGATACTGGTTCGGGATGTTGGGCGTGATTTCGATAGGTTCCGTGTCTGGTAGCGGCATCGTGATAACGAACGGGGTGATCTCACTCAGCCGCTGGTAGCTTATCGAAAATTGCAATCGGGGCTGCAAGGCGGCCCGGGCCTGACCGATGCGAGCTTGCGCGGCTGCAACGGCGGCCTCGGCGGTGGCCAGGTCGGGGTGTGTCTGCAGCCCTCGTGCGATAGCCTCAGCCAGCGTTAGCCGTACAGGTTGCGCCTGTAGCGGGAGCACCAGCACGGTGCACAGGAACAGACCTGGTAGCCCGTGCAACATCCGGCAGGATGATCGATACTTCATCGTATATCGCCAATTTACTTTAATGTTGCAGAATGTCTGGTCAGGTGGGCAAGAAAGACATTTTCCATGGTAGGGGTGATGGGCTGGCAGGCATGTACCTGGATGGCGTCGTCGTTTTTAAGGCGATGCAAGAGAGGAGGTAATTCGTTGTCGTGATCGAGCAGCAGGTGAATCCGATTACCCACAAGCTGCACGCGATGTGCGTCGAGCCAGGTACGAAGACGTCGGGCGGCTTCCCGTACGGGGGTGACGCTCAGCTCAAACAGGTGGCCTGGCAATGAGGTCCGTAGTGCCGCGGGAGTGTCGAGCGCCAGGATGTGGCCCTGGTGTAGCAGCGCCACGCGGTGGCAGCGTTCGGCTTCGTCGAGATAAGGAGTGGTCAGCACAATGGTCAGCCCCTCGTGCTGAAACGTCACGAGTAATTCCCAGAACTGGCGTCGGGCGACAGGATCGACGCCAGTGGTGGGTTCATCGAGCAAGAGCAAGCGCGGACGGTAAACGAGCGTGCAGATGAGCGCCAGTTTTTGCTTCATGCCGCCTGAGAGATGCTCGGCCCGTCGATGGCGAAACGGTGCCAGTCCGGTCGTCTCCAGCAGCTGTTCCTGCCAGGTGTGGTCGGTGCCACTGCCGTGCAGGCGGGCAAAAAAGCGCAGATTTTCCTCGACGGTCAGGTCGCCATAGAGCGAGAATCGCTGGGCCATGTAGCCGATGAGTGGACGAATGCGACGGGCCTCGGTGGCCAGGTTGTGGCCGAAGACGCGCACGACGCCTTCGTCTGGCTGTGCAATGCCAGCGATCAGGCGTAGCAGTGTGGTTTTGCCGGCGCCGTCAGGACCGACCAGCCCGAACATTTCCCCCTCGCTCACTGAGAGCGACACGCCAGCCAGCGCGGTGATCGACCCAAAGCGTTTGATAAGGGTGCGGAGCTCAACGACAGGGATTGCCATGGCGTTCAGGTGGTAGGTTGCAACGTGGCATCGGCCGGCATGCCGGGTTTGAGCAGGCCTTCTGGGTTAGGGAGCGCCACCTTGATGCGAAAGACCAGGCGTGTGCGCTCTTCTTTTGTCTGTACGTTACGGGGCGTGAATTCTGCCTCGGGAGCGATATAGGTGACGCGGCCCTTGAAGGTGCGGTCGGGCCAGGTATCGACGCGTATCGTAACGGGCTGTCCGTACTGCACGGTGCCGATCATGGGTTCGGGGATGTAGAGCTGCACATAAACCGTGTCGAGGCGGATCAGCGTCAGCAACACCGAGCCGGGGGTAGCCAGCTCACCGGAGTCAGCCACGCGGCGGCTGATGATACCGTCGGTCGGTGCTTCGAGGCAGGCATCCTCAAGCTGATGGCGGAGCAGGTCACGTCGGGCTTCAGCCTGAATGACGCGGGCACGTGCGATCGCCAGTTCTTCTGGACGGGCAAGATGGCGTAGCTTTTCAAGCTGTGCCTGAGCCGCTTGATATTCGGCTTCGGCGAGTTGAAGCTGTAACCGGACATCTTCAAGCTGGCGATCGGTAGCGCTGCCTTCCGCATGAAGGGTTTCGAGACGGGCCGCATCGCGCTGAGCCTGCTCCAGGCGCAATCGAGCCTGGGTCAGCCGGGCTTCAGCCTGCCGAAGATCTTCAGCGCGAGCGCCGGCTTCGAGCAGAGCCAGCCGGGCACGCGCAGCTACTACCTCAGCTTCCGCCTGGCGTAGCTGGAGCACGAGTTGGGTCGTGTCCAGGCATACCAGAGGCTGACCACGGGCGACCCGGTCGCCTTCGTCCACAAAGAACTGAACGATTTCGCCAGTGCTTCGAGCCGCAAGCTGGATGTCGGTGGCTTCAATCGTACCGGAGACTTCAAGCACATCGGGGTGGGCGGCCTGGCAACCGACCAGCACGCCGGTCATCAGCAGCGCAAACAGATGGAGTGTACGCATGAGGATTCGGAGTTTAGGTCGAAGGATTCGGAGCTGAAGCAAGCAGGTCGATGGCTTTTCGGAAGTCGTCACGGGCCGTATCAGTCAGCATTCCTTCGAAAAACAGTTGAATCAACATACGAATCACTGATGGTGCCGTGTAGGGAAGGTTCGTGAGGGCGGTCGGGTTGACCAGACGTTCGATCGCTGCCAGAAAACTCTGAAGCATCACGTCCACGGGTATGTCGGACCGGATGATACCGGAAGCCTGTCCTTCTGTGAGCACCCCTTCCAGCAAACGCGTGAGGGTCTCTGCACGAAAGCGCTCGGTTTCTGCCCATACCTCAGGTAGAAACCGGGCCAGATCTTCGAGAAACGACTTTTCAAGCTGGCGCAGGTGTCGAGCCGCTTCGGCAAAGGCCCGGGCCAGACGCTCGGGAAGGGGTAGGGTACGATTTTCGAAAATGCCGGCCAGACTTTCAGCTGCCCGGCTACGGAAGCGATCCATGACGGCGGCAGCCAGGGCTGCCTTGGTGGGAAAGTGCTGATAGAGTGTTTTCTTGCTCATGCCCAGCTCGCGTGCTAAGGCATCCATGGTTACCCGCGCGTAGCCTTCCCGAAAGAAGCGTTGCTGAGCTACCTCCAAGATGCGTCTGCGCACGGCCACCAGAGAAGTAGTTGATGGAACCATAGAAACTAAAACAGTTCTTTTAGTTTCCAATAAAAACATCTTTTATTGCAACGTCAAATGAAGTGTATGTGAAGAAAAAGCCATGGGTAAGCGCGAGCATTTAGCGTTTATGGTCTGAGTATCAGGACATGCATGAATGGGATGGGGACGGGTCATCTACTTGTCCCATGGTCCTATGTTGTGAAATAAGTTCTTATTTTTCAATTGGTAAATCGTTTTAATCGCACCTTTTTGATATTGAAAGACCTTTAAATCATACTTATATTAAAATCCCGTCCGTCAATATGCTAAGATGATATTGATCTAAATTAAGATGAAAAAAGAATATAAATGAAACAATCCATTTACTCATGCCCATTCTTATCTCTTTTCTGTCATACTTAAAATTTTTGAAGAGTTCGACATCGGTAAAGAGGCTAAAATTCTGGATGCTGGTTGTGGTGGAGGAGGAATAATGGGTGAAATCTATAATCTATAAAAGAGGATATAAAAATATATTCGGATTCGATATATCTCATTCTGGAATTGAAGTGGCCAAAAATGCTTATCCTGAACTTTCTAAAAGATTTGTGATCCACGATGCCTATAATCCAGATCTTCCTTATGATTTTCCAGAATGCTTCGATGTAGTGTTATCTGTCTAAGTAATAGAGCATCTGTTTCTGCCACGAATCTACTTAGATAATATCCATTATTGGTTAAATCCTATAAATAGAGGTATTCTTATTTTAATTACCCCTTATCATGGTTACCTGAAAAATTTATTCATTACTCTTTTAAATAAAGCGGATGGGCATTATAATCCACTTGCTGATTTTGGACATATTAAGTTCTTTTCTAAAAAGACTATTTATGCTATATCCATTTATGTTATATTAAGAGAAAGAAATTTTGTGCCTCTTAGATTCTATGATGTAGGGAGAGTATCTTATTTTTAGAAATCTATGATTATTGTAGCAAAAAAGAAATGATGGGAATCTTGGATGCGTCATAGATGCTCTGTATATAGAGAGCAAATCCAATTAAACCAAAAGGATCGATAACCGATGCGCACCACCAAATGAATAGTGTTTCGATTGGCATCCTTGCTGGGGTTGAGAATGTTGGTCGTTTATTCGTTCCCTAACAATCTGTTTGGGAGCTTTACGCGGCCGCCAGCAAGTTGTCGCGATCGTGCCTGAACGTTATGCAACCTACCTCATCACTGAAGAAATACACATACTTGAATTTAAGCTCAAGGCTTCGAGCCGAGTTGAAAACGTTTCCGGACGAGTGCTGAGCTCTTTCGCTTTGCAACATCGAGAGTGCCGCGCCATCCCATTGGTTTGAGATACCCTGCTCAGAGGGCGAACCGATACGCCCACACAGGCGGTGGAAGTCGTATTTCTACTGCATGGGGAACCATTCCAGCAGGGGTGGATTTTTATCTACCTTGGCAACCGGCAGGGTCACTCCAGGCCGAGCACGTCGGGGCCCTGGATGAAGACAATATCCACCGGGATGCCTGCCTGCTGGAGACGGGCCAGGTCCGCGCGGAGTGTGTCGTCCATCTGACCATAGCGTGCAACAAAAGCGGACGTGGCCGCATAGTCGCCGTCGCCCTGCAGGCGAAGGATCTGTTCCGAGAGCGCATCGACAGCGGCCTGCATGCGCTCGGGCACAACGCGGTAGGTGCCGGTGGCCGCGTCACGTATGAAAGCGCCCTGCTCCTTGAAAAAGTTGAATCGAATCAGGTTGGCCCGGCCATGGGCACTGGCGGCGCCAAAGCGGATCGAGCGAAAGATGCTGGCCAGGAAGGTTACGTAGTGATCCATCGGATCAGCTTCCCACTCGTCACGCTCGATCAACCAGGTGACCATGTACAGGCCGAGCACGTCCGCTTTGCCCTCTTCCATGGTAGTGTACAGGTCCCGAAGCGCCTCACGTACGGTTCCACGACCAGTGATTGTGTGCTTGATGCCCAGCCCATGCGCGACTTCATGGAACATGGTATTGCCGAAGAAGGCATCAAACGTAATGTGTGACCGCTGGTCTTCGGCAATCAACACCTCGGCTATGGGCAGCAGGATTTTTTCAAACTTGGCCCGCATGACGTTCTTGAGCTGCAGGCGGCGTGTGCCTTTTTCGAGCTGGACGCGTTCGTCATTTGGCAGGTTGACGGCTATAGTCTTCGCCCCCGCATTGGCATCCCCGGCATAGTAGAGCGCATCATAGGCGCCGAGATCCGAGTCGGTGCCTGGTTGTTCGCGTTTGTAGGCGTCCGGGACAGGCAGGGCAGCCTGCAGTTCGGGCAATAGCGTGGTGTACCGGCTGAGACGCTCGCTCCAGGCACGGTCCTTAAGCAGTACGAAAGCCTCGGCCGCTGCCTTGTAGCCAAAGAGCTGATCTTCGTAGGTTTCAATTGGACCAATGATCACCTCGATTGTGTTTGTTTTCATGTCGAGCCAGGCCCGATCGCTTTCGTAGTAGTCGTCGGTCAACAGCGCTTCAGCTCGGCGCGTGAGATAGTGACGGAGGCCTTCGTCCTCAGCCAGTTCAGCCGCCTGACGAAGCAGATTGGCTGCACGCTGGACGTGCGATGCAAAAAACTCGTGATAGGGAATAGCAATGAGCCGGCCCCGTGCATCCCGTCGTACCATGGTGTAAAGACTGCGCAGCGCCTCATTCTGAGCGGCCGCGGCCTCAAACTCCTCACGTGTCATGTCGGACGGATAGAAGTTAGCCCCCGGCGGTTTGGGGCCTATCCCTTCAAGGAAGGGGCGATTCCCGTCGAGTCGATCCCAGGGACCGTAGTTGATTTCGGCAAAGCGCCGCAGGCCGGGGTCTTCGATGGTAGCCAGCAGTGAATCCAGGTTGCCGTAGGCCTGTACTTTGAAGATGGCGTCCATTTCGCGGGCCGCTTCAATGAGCAGGCGCAGCATCTGACGCTGATTATCTGAAAGCCCGCTCAGGTCCGCTTTGAGTTGGAACGGCGCGTATTTACGCAGTAGCGCCTGTGCTTCAGGCGAAGCATCCGCTATGGTCAACACGGTATCGTGATGGGTTTCGAGCATGGTCTCCGGCGCTTCACAGGCAAAAAATACTACCAAAAGGAGTAAGCGTAGCCCCGAACGCATGGTTTCCTGGTCAGCATGTTTTCACGTTTGTACGAAAATGGAAGATGCGGTACAGATAGCTTATTTGCAAGTGACAGGAGCCCTGAGCCGCTTCCTGATGAGGCCCGGCAATCCTGGGAAGTATCTGGCTGAGATGAAGCGTTATGTATGGCGACGTCCTTATTGATCGATTCTGAAACTGAGTAGACCCGTGCTTCAGAGCAATGAGGAGAGGATGAGGTTTGCTTTAATGCTGTATCCGTATGGGGGGTGCTGCGATGCAGGGTTGGTCACGTTAGGAGGCAGCTTCTTCGGTTGTTCATGGAGGGTGAGGTTTCAGCGTGAAGTCCCCGAGCCCGTGCGTGCGGCACGCAGCCGGTCGAAGAACTCCTGTTGGGGAGTACCCGGGGGTACGTCGTAGGGATGGGCGGGCAACTCCACGCGCTTCAAAATGGGATACCGCTTCTTGTAGATGAAAGGCCGCGGACGTCCTTCTGGATCTTCGCCAATCACCAGTACCGTGGTGCCCTGCTTGATGATTTTGCCCTTTCGCGATGCGATGCCGCTGCCACCTGCAGTTGTCTGCCAGGGATCAGCCCAGTAAAAGACCCACTTCGCGTCCGCATCAATCAGTCGTACGCAACCATGGCTGGCAGGCCCACCGGTGGGCATCGGATACTGATGCACATGAATGCCACGTGCATCGTGGAAATTGAAGACCCAGTACATTTCCCAGGGTTCGCCGGGTGGGCTGAGTGAGGAGATGCGGTATTCTTCCTTCCAGTTAAAGTTAAAGCGGCCATTTGGCGTGGGATTTTCGGGAGACCCTGTGTTGATCACGCCCCAGCGCACCAGCTTGCCGTATTCGTAGGCGCCAAAGGCTTGAATGGATTTGTCCATGATGAACAGCTTGTCGAAGTCACGGCCGCCTGGATAGTAACGAGGGAAGGGGGAGTAAGCACGAAAGTCCAGGTCGAACTGGTTGGGAATAACCAGCGTGTCGCCAATCCGGAGGTTACGGATGAGAACGCGATTGAGCAACTCTACCAGGCGTGCGCGTTTGCGGCCCAGCTCCAGGTCGCCGTCGCCCAGCTCCTTGTAGAGCGTATTGCGTGCCAGCACGTTGTTCCCGGAGCTGTGGTGCAGGATGTAATAATGATATTGCACTTCGGGGATGGCATCGAGCTCATCATACTGGTGCTCCAGGATGTCTTCCAGCGCCGTCTGGTTGATGTAGTCCTGGGCCTGCAGCGTCTGTGACTGTAGGAACAGCAGCAGGAGCAATCCGAATGCACGACGACCCATGCCAGTGCCCACATGATGGTCTGCTTTTCCGATGGTCTAACACAGACGAAGAGACGCCGTTCCGTTCCTTTCTATTGGGCTATAAAGGCGAGGGTAGCCAGCCCATCTCCGTTATTCCGATGGAGAGCCCGCAATTTGGCTTCAGGCAGGCCACCGATGTGTTACAGGCGTAACGGTCCATGAAAGGCGCCACACAAGGACAATGTAACATGCCGCACGGCCTGGCCACGAAGCCTGAGGCAGCTCCCGAGCCACTCAGGGAGCGCGGCAGCCCTCTGTCTGCAATTTTTGAATGGCTTCGGGGATGCCCAGCACGATCAGAATGTCGCCGGGTTGCAGGCGCGCATTGGCGCCCGGATTATAACGAATCTCGCCAGTCCGGGCATCGACAATAGCTACTACGATAGCGTTGTAGTGTTGACGAAAGTTGCTCTCGGCCAGCGTTTTGCCAGCTAGAGGCGCGCCGGGCTCGATTGGAATCTCTTCCATCTGCAAGCCCAGGGCTCCGGTGCCCAGCACGCGTTCCATAAAGGCATCAACGTAAGGGCGTAGCACCACCTGGGCCATACGATCGGCGCCGACCTCGCTGGGAGCGATCACCTTGTTGGCACCGGCTCGTAGCAGTTTACGCACGTTTTTGTGATCGTTGGTGCGTGCCAGAATGAACACATCGGGGTTGAGCTCGCGGGCCAGCAGGGTCACGAACACGCTGGCGCTGTCGTCGGCCATGGCCAGAATCAGCGCGCGGGCCCGGTCGATGCCAGCCTGGCGCAGTGTTGCTTCCTCTTCGGCATCGCCAGCCACGAAGATCAGATGGGCCGCCCGCAGGTCTTCCAGCGGCTCGGTGGCTCGTTCGATGACGACAACAGGACGGCCGGCCTGGAGCAGGTCTTCTACAATGCGTCGGCCCACGCGGCCGTAGCCGCAGACGATAAAGTGGTCTCGCATGGCACGCAGCTTCCGTCGGAGGTAACGATCTCGAAAGGTCGTGTTGCTCAGGATAAACTGAACCATTCGGGTGGCAATAAAGGCAACGGTTCCGATGCCAGCCAGTGCAATCAATACCGTAAAGAGTCGACCGGCTTCGGATAGCGGGCGCACTTCCGAAAAGCCAATGGTAGTGAGCGTGATAAAGGTCATGTAGAAGGCTTCGATCCACGTCCAGCCTTCGATGATGCGGTAGCCGATTGTGCCGCCCAACAGGATAAACAGGAGAAGCAGCGAGCCCAGCAGAATCTCGCGTTGTTCTGCCTCGGTATGGACGAGCCAGTGCAGCAGGCGTTCCAGAAGATGCACGGGGGTCGACATGAATGCTACGCTGCAGGCGTCAGCGTGAAGACATGGGCATGCCAGCTCTGACCGGCAGGCTTTTCAAAACCACCCTGGCGCAGGGCACCGACGGTGGTCAGTGATAGATCGAACACCGGGGTTTCCGCCGTCACTTTCCCCTCGGCAATCAACCGACGGAACTGGCTCCGGGAAGCATGCTGCACGGTACCATCGGCCGCGCGGTAAAACACCACCAGCGGCGACATCCAGGTAATGCCCAGCGATTCGCCAGCAGCCTGGACGGCTCGCATGGCAGCGTCGATGCTGCACCCAGAGATTGCGCCATCGGGCACGTGGCCAGCCAGTAGCAGGAAGCGTCCATGCAGTACGACGGCCTGCCCGTAAACCGGCCGCCCGTGTGCCTGCCAGTTTGCCAGAAAAGGACGGAGCGCTTCCAGAAGGGTATGGCTTTCCGTTTCTGTAAGCGGCCGATCAGCCGCGAAGATCCACAGACGAGCTTCGTCGGGCAATGCAGCAAACAGCGTCATGGTAGTAAGGATTCAGACTATGTAGCCTATGCTCTTAAACGCTGGCCAGCTCAGAGAGATCTATCAGCTTCATCGTCTGCATCTGGCTCGCCATCCAGGGAGAGCTGGCGGATGCGTAGCTCGGCCGTTTGAAGACGTTCCATACAGTAGCGGGCCAGCCTGAGGCCTTCTTCATAGGCCAGCAGGGAGGCTTCCAGATCCAGCTCGTCGGCCTCCAGGTGGTGCACAATCTGCTCCAGGCGTGTCAGTGCTGCTTCAAAAGAAAGAGGCTGGTCGGAAGGTGTGGGCGTTGTCTCCATGCATCCGACAAATCTGTTATGATTACGGTTGGTGGGCTTGCAAACCTGAAAAAATATGCAATAGCTTCGGCCAGAAAGCAAGCCATAGAAGTTATGGATCTGGGTCTGAAAGGAAAAGTGGCGATTGTCACGGGGGCCAGCCGGGGCATCGGGCAGGGGATTGCGCGGAGTCTGGCGGCCGAAGGGTGTCGGCTGGTCATTTGCGCACGTGGCGCCGAGGCGCTGGAGGCTACGGCCGAGATGTTGCGGGAACAGGGGGCCGAAGTTGAAGCGCTCACACTCGACGTGACGCATCCGGAGGCTGGCGTCCGGCTGGTGCAGGCTGCCTGTGAACGCTTCGGGCAGGTGGACATCCTGGTAGGAAACGCGGGAGGAAACCGGCGGGGCTATTTTGAAGCAACGTCCGAAGATGACTGGTCGGCGCTTATCGAACTGAACCTGCGGGCGCACCTGCGGTGCGCACGGGCGGTGATTCCGGTCATGAAGACCCAGGGCGGCGGCGCCATTGTGTTTATTGCGTCGATCTTCGGGCGGGAGGCGGGTGGTCCCGGGCTTTCCATTTATAACAGCACCAAATCGGCCCTGATCAGTGCAGCTAAAATCCTGGCGCTGGAGTTGGCTCCACACAACATCCGGGTCAATACAGTGGCGCCCGGTTCGATTCGCTTTCCGGGTGGTAGCTGGGATCGACGGATGCGGGAAGACCCGGAAGGCACGCGCCAGTTCATTGTGCAGAACATTCCGATGGGGCGGTTCGGGACCGTGCAGGAAGTGGCTGATGTGGTGACGTTTCTGGTATCGGAACGAGCCCGCTGGGTGACCGGGGCCTGCCTGACTGTAGATGGAGGGCAGTCGCGCTCATTGATCTGAGCCAGACCAGGCGGTGAGCGCTTCGGCCAGAAGCAGCCGGTCCGTAGCTCGCACAAATCGGTGGAGAAGCTGGTTAGCTTTCAGCGGCCAGCTTTCGATCATGACCGGATCATCCAGATGGGCTTCATGACGAAAGGTGATGGCCAGCGATTGGAGCGAGCCGCTGCGTAGCGCTTCTGGCAGGGCATCGACGAGCCAGGCCAGGTAACGGGTATTGTTGGCGTGGCCATTGCGGTCCAGATCGCTAAAGCGCACGCGTACCGTGTCGGTCCAGCAAGGCGGCGTTTCGGGAGCGTTCGGAAATGCGCCACTCAGACGAACAGGTGGAGATTCGGCAGGACGCAGGCGCGTCACCTCGGAAGGAAGGCGTACAGGACGGCGCCGCTCCGGATCGACCAGGAACCAGGCCGACAGCCCTTCGGCCACCGGATTGTTGGCTGCGTCGCGTATGGCATAGGCCCGGAGCGCACGTAGACCCTGGAAACCGCATGGCCAGGTTTCAACGTGTACCGTTTCAGCCCATGCCGGCCGTCGGTAGAGCTGTAGCCGGAACTGGTGAAGCACCCAGTAAACCGGCCGACCACCAACTTCCAGAGACGCCACCCCCAGTGCCTGCGCATGACGACTGGCCGCTTCCTGCAGATAACCACTCAGGGCCGGCAGTGCCAGCAAGCCGTCTGGTGCAACATCAAGCGCGCGTACGCGCAGCGTTTCGGTCCAGTGGAGCAAGACGGACATCATGCAGGGGTAAGGATCGGGGGCTACAACTGCTAAAAAGGAGTATGTCCTGGCTATCCGTAGCACAAAGAAGCAATGCGCCAATGGTTTCACCGAACGTTCCAAATCCAGTGAGACACGGCGTCTCCCTCCAGGGTGGGACGGCTTGACGCTTCTGCTATCCTCAAAGCCCACTTTACGACGCGACCCACGTTCATCGTGGATGTCACCACGACGGAGATAAAGAGGATCAAACGATGTGGCTTTAGAAGCAATAGCCAGGGTCGATCTATAAGACAGCGTTGATCCCTGTAAGCTTTGATTACGGCACCACCATGTCCGAAAAGCGGCCGCGTACTGAACCACGGTCTTTGGCTGAGCCTCTGGATGATAGCACAGACGATGCCACCTTTTCGCTGACCAATCTAAGCGATCCGGTCGTCATCATGCTCCTGTTCCAGGAGCTGATTCGGGAAGAACAGGTACGAAAAGCCTGGGAAAAGTGGCGTCAGCTCGACGAAAAGCAGCGTCGGCCACTCTGGCGCCTTCTGATCGAAGTTGACGGGATTGATCCTGCCGTCGTCTACGCTACAGCTGCCGAGGTATACGGCTTTAAGACGGCCCGAATCAACCGCAGCCAGGTGTTACGTTTCCTGCGTGATCAGAGAAAACGTTTCACGCAGGAGCAATGGGATTGGATGCGGCGGGAGTGGGTATTACCTATCGGCCAGGAAGTCGATGAAAAACGAGGCATTACACGCTGGCTGCTGGGAACGCACGATCCCACACGTCCCAGTCTGCAGCGCCAGATCGTCGTTCGGCTCGGCATCGATCACTTTGAGCTCCAGTATGTTCCGGCCAAGGTTATCGAGAAGTTCTTTCAGGAGGCCTTTCCTCGACGGAACGAATACCTGGAGCGGGTGCAACAGGAAGATGGCGCGGTTGATCTGGGCATGAATTACGAAGAGGAGACCGAGCTCATCGATGAGGAGTCGCTTGAGGCAGAGATCAACCGTTCGAAGCTGATTAACCTGTTCGAAGCTGCGCTTGTCGAGGCTGTCCACCAGGGTGCCTCCGACATCCACATCTTCCCCAATCATAACCGCCAGGTCGAAATCCATTTTCGCATTGATGGCGAACTGAACTGCTGGCATGTAGAGGATAAGGTGCATCCGGAGGCGTTTCTGGCAGTGGTCAAGGATCAGGCGGGAGGCGTCGATCGCTTTGAGCGCGACAAAGCGCAGGACGGTTTTATTCAGCGCTGGATCGACGATCACCTGATCCGCTTCCGCGTCTCCGTGCTACCGATCGCAACGGCCAGCTTTGACGTGCGGGCCGAGTCGATCGTCATCCGCGTGCTCGACGATCGCAAGGTCATCAAAGACCTGCGCCTGCTGGGCCTTTCAGAGCGAGCACTGGAGCGCTTTGAGTGGGCCATCCGCCAACCCTACGGCATGGTGATCGTCACCGGACCTACCGGCTCCGGGAAAAGCACCACCCTCTACGCCGCCCTCCACCAGGTCGTCAGTCCACGCAAGAATGTGCTGACCGTGGAAGATCCCGTCGAATACATCATTCCCGGTGTGCGGCAGATCAAGCTCAGCCACAAGCTGGGCCTGGAAGATGCGCTGCGGGCCATTTTGCGGCACGACCCCGACATCGTGATGGTCGGCGAGATGCGCGATCGACAGACGGCCGAGCTGGCCATCAAGCTGGCCAATACGGGGCATCTGACGTTTTCGACG